>CAZXZQ010000012.1:0-20738 GCA_964645215.1 uncultured Rhizobiaceae bacterium
CAAGGCTAACTTCAAAGGAAAAACAATCACAATCGCAGATAAGGAGAAATCATGACAAAAGCAATAATCTTATGTGGAATAATAATATTAATATACGCTCTACTTGAGGAGACAAACAAAGATAAATGCTCAGTGCCAGACTTAACAAAAGAGCCTGTATTTCAGGCTAATGAGTTTGTTAAGGACAAAGAAAACGGAAACATCGGATATGTTATAGGTAACATGACAGTTACAAGTTGTAACTATTATTATCTACCTAATTATTTTGTTCGTTTTCCTGCGGCTGAGTTTCAAGTAAAGATGATGCACAAGGATAGCTTAGAGAGGGTTATTCAAGTAGACGCAATCAAACCGCATACAGTAAAATTTTAAGATTGTTAGGGGCAAATCTGCTTATAGACTTCGTTACTGATTCTGATATCTGTAACTGTCTCTGGAGTATCTGAAAAATAATCAACTTCACTAGCAGGTTTTCCATCGGTACATGATGTCAATTCACCATGTTCTACAATTGGGTATGGGCAGAAGTAAGATATGGGTGTGTAAGCATCGCAATATGTATCAACTATCATCGACACTGGTTTTTGAGGGTTTATTGCTTCTGTTATTTGGGTCGTTGAACACGCTATCACTAGGAGGGTTGGACTGAATATCAGTAATGTGTTCCTTACGCTCCTCGCGTATCTTCTTAACTTGTTCATCATGATCCTGTTTCCATTCTTTAAACCAATCATATTTGTCGAGCAGTCTTTGGAACCACTCGACAATATTTAGTATCTTTAAAACAATTAAAGTTTTATTCAGCATTTAGCTTGGCAAGTCCGCGAGAGATTATATAGCCAGCAACAATAGTTGCTATAGTGGCTAAAGCCTCTGTAGGTAACTTGATAGACCCAAGAATACCAGACTGATTTAGAGTTACCCCAATAGAGGTAACAACACCAGCCCAAAATTCAGTGGTTTTATAACCAGGTTTGATATCATTGTCCATTTCGTTCTCCTGTTTTGTAGTGGCAACAGCCACGGTTGGTTTAAACTCAAATTGATTGTTCTCGACAATCTCTTGCTCTAATGCCGCAATAAAATTCTTTACCCGGCGCGGTGTTTGCCTGTTCCATAAACTACCTTGAAATACCCTTATAGCACTCCTCAGCTCACCATTCTTGAGCTTCTTATAAGTATTTGGCCACTCACTTGGCCAATGAACACCTAATTGGAAGTTAACATGAGTCAGGGCAATAATAAAGTCTACTTCATATTCACCGAGTTCTTCCGCCTGGTCAATGGCCGCCTTGATCGCAATTGTAATATCACTCCAGAACCATTTTTCAACAGTTTCCTGTGGTATCACTTGGCCAACTTTGGTATATCCATCTTTTTTAGTAATCAAGTGACCAATACCGCCAGTTAAGTGGCCTTCGGTATCTCTATATGTGACATACCTTACACCTTCTTCTCTCTCCATGCTCTCACGTATGATCGAGCGGACTTTTTCCAACATTTCCTGTTTTGTCATTTAGCTACCTTTTTTCTTATGCCACTCAACAATCTTGACGATATTTAAATATAAGGTTGTTATACCGATGAAAACACCAATGTATATTAAGGAAGACTCAGCCATTTCTTCAATCTTTAGCTCATGAAGTTTATCAAGCCAAGTCGCGGACGTTATCAGTGTTCCTGATGTCCCATACCCTAATGCTAGTTGTGCTGTATCTTTTATCTGCATAAATTTATCTTGCATTATGGTGTCGCCCTCGTTGTGTACTCAGTTAAAATTGCAGCTGCATCAGCATCGCTCAAATTATCGTTAAAAGCTGAGAAGGCTTTGAAATCTACAGTGTTTTCATCATTGCCCAAGGCATCTGCGAAAATTGTAAATAAACCATCAGGATTAGAAGCATTGGCGGCATAAATCATCACACCTGTAGTTTTTGTGCCATTAACCCAAGTTGTCACAGTGTTTGTCGCGTGTTCATAAGAAACGATGATTGTTGATATGGAACCAGACGAAGGCATAGCACCAACATTCGGTCTAACAAATCCAGCTCCATGACTTTGGAAAGGTCTTACAAAGTTAGCGCCACCGCCATGGGTAACACCTGCACCGACATTTGATCCACCAATACCATTAGCTGTTGAACAAAGTATATTGTTTGCAGTTCCAGCAAAATCTCCTTGCCATGCAAACGCCCAATCTTGATCTAAATCATCCCTGTGGATCGTATCAAAGAACGTTGTATTAGCGTTCGATGTTGGACGCATATACCCTGTACCAGCAAAGGCTATTTCAGCACTTACATCGTCAGCAGTACCACCAAATGTACCGTTAGTGATGGTGAAATTATATCCAGATTGCGCCGTTCCATCAGCTGGTGTCGGCTCTAGGTTGAAAATATTCGTCCCTGTACCGCTGTAACTGGCAGCATCACGAGCATCTAAATCAATAATGTTAGATGCTACAATACTTCCCATTGGCGTCAATGAGCTTGCAGCTGCTTCCGTTGTCACAGAATATCTATCAATAACCGTACCAATTTGTAAATCAACATCGCTTGTCGTTGAATTTGTGGCCGCAGAGGTCAAACGAACTTGAACGGTGTCATTAAGAGATACCGTACCAGCCGCGCTTGTATATGCACCACCGTTTACTCTGTAATCACCGCCAATAACAGTGATCGGTGAAGGTTGATTGATACCCGTGATCGTTACGATATTACTCTCATAGACCGTGGAGACAGTCGCATCCGTTATGTCAGTAAATACAAATTGATCAGGATCTGTATCTGCCACAGGAGGAATGCTATAAGTTGTCACAAACTCATTCGCTGCATTAAGGATTGATGCCTCAACGGTGTTGTCATTACCTGCTATAACCGCAATAGCATAAGTTTCAGCATCCGCATTTGCATGAGGATCTGCGGGTCCACCCCACTTAATATTTGTAAAGCTAGGATTGGTTGGAACGCCTGATGCCCCACCCAATAGTGCTTCTAAGTTTGCTGATGGTAAGTCTTGAACAAGATCCCATGTTCCGTTACGGCCAAGTGAAATCTCAGCAACGCCGCCAGCAGGATCTAAGTCCATAAGAATGTGATAAGCGGCAAGCTCACCAATATTTACAAGTTCTGGGAAGTCGTCAGTCGCATCATCAAATTCTGCATTTTGTAAGAATGTATTGAAATATGCTTTTTCAGTTAGTGTAAATTTAATAGATCCAACACCAGCCGTTGTGTAATTAATACAGTTTGCAGAAGCAATAGGATTGCCTACATTAGCTTGCGCTGTCGCTCGATCATCATAAAGTCTTGTGTGGTTAGTGCTTGGATCTTTATTGATATAATACACGCCCTTAGCAAGTGCTACACCTGTATCAAGCCTTAATGGTGCCTGGACACCATCGGGGTACCATACCTCAACTTCAAGAACACCTTCATTGTCCCAGTCTACGCGATCTGTACGAATTGCTCTGATTCTACCGTCATTAAAGAAGGTAGCAGCTCCACCAGTCACAGAAGCATCAATAACATCTAGTACAGGGCTAATTGTCGGCGCTAGGAAGTGATCGTTACCATTTCCTTGAACACCCGTATTGAAGTCAAATATCATTTCAGCGGTATGGCCAAGAACAGGCTCCATACGTGATTTAATAAAGACATCACCAGATCCACTGTCTGTTGTGTCTATTCTATTTGTGTCCGCGTTTGCATCAGCCTCGGTTGGATAAAGAGCTAAAGTCTGATTTGTTAAAGCGCGAACATAAGCCATGGCTGGAAAGCCAGTAGGAACAGAACCATTTACAACACCCAAATCAACCCATTCACCTGTATTAAATAAGTGGTTTTGTGGGAATCCTTTTGGTGTGTACGTTAAAACGTCAGTCGCATCATCCCAGTGTGCAGGGTCAAAAAATAACGTCTTAGAACGATTACGTAACTTAACCTGTGGTCTTGTTACAATTGTTGCACCAAGATAACGCTTGCCGTTAAAGAATCCAGACATTGACGCAGTATCATTATTTGCTATAGCAACCTTACCAAGCTCAGGAGAGAGAATGGTGTTCTTAACGTATGACATAGGACGTTGGCGAAGAAACTCACCATTGGCATCACTTTCAATTTCCATGAAGGTATTAAACTGAGAAACATTTCCAGCGGCGTTACCCATGTCACCATCATTTACTGACAGCTCTTTCATTAATGTGGCAAGTTTACCAGCATCGAAAGTATGAGTACCTGTACCACCATCTGCCAAAACAATTTGATTTGTTTGATCCGAAGCGAACTGTGCCTCCCAAACTGTTTCACCATCATAATGAGCATCAAGAATATTCCAGTCTGCATCCGTGGCAAGTGGATAAATTGCGGTACCGAGAATATCCCGTCTTAGAATATATTCCTGACCAGCAACAAGACCCGTTGGTGGCGTACCTGTTGTTGAGAATGTCACTCTTGTCCAAGCATAATCTTGGGCAAAATCAAAGTTGGCCGAAACGCCTGTGATTAAATCATTGGCTACATCGACATCAGCAGGAACGAAATCAAAACTAACATTTTGAGTTACGTTGGCCGCATCACCTGCAACATAATAGATACCAGTGTTGGGATCTGTTGCGACACTAGGAGGTGGTATAAGAGTTATAAAGTTTGAATATCCACGATCTTCTGTAGCCAGACCCCGATCAAGAATAGTTTCAAGTCTAATATCAATGTTATCCGCATCAGATGAACTAGGCGCAGCCGTTGGCAAAGTAGCAAGGAAGCCGCCATTTGTTACAAATGTTCCGTCTTGATTTTCGTCAATCTCCCAGATCCACTCAGTTGTGGCAGCGGGACCATTGCTGATCACAGGGTTTGTAACTGCGGTGACGAAGTTTTCATTAAACTGATAAGTCTGATCCGTAGGAAGTTGTGAAGGTGTAACAAGCGTTAGTTGAGCCGCTGTTGTGCCATTATCAACCCATGTGAATGTCCCATCACCGTTAGAAGAATAAACCTGTCCTGCTGTCGGTGTGTTGGTTGCAGGAAGAACAGGAGTTCCAAATTCCACCTGACCATTAGCTATATCTTGCAGAATTAGAGATTGGCCGACTGTTGCGGTACCAGCGTCAACATTTGGCGTTACCATCTTAGTTAAAGTGTCTAACGTAAAAGATAAGTCACCAGATGCGGTTGATGATCCAGCATTAAAATTACCTGCTGTTATAGCAAACTCTCCAATATCTCCAGCTGCATTTTCTGCAACACCTTCAACGCCAGAATTATCAATAGTGATGTCGCCTAAATTACCAGCGCCATCATCCGCAACAATATATTTAGAGCCTGTTGTGTAGTTTTCTTCAAAAGAGAAAGCGCCGAAGTTATGGCTTCTGTTTGCTGTTGCGGTTAAATCTTTAGAGGCATAATCTTGATCGGCAGCGATCAAAGCGGTAATGCTGGTCGTGTTGGTTGCTATCAAGCCAGCGTTTGTAGTTGTTTTCCCATCAAGGACATTACCTTGATTGGCTGACAAGGCATTTGTCGGGCTTGTCGAAGTTAGATTGTCTTCAACGGTTACAGCACCACCACCACCGCCTGACCCAGAACCAGTGAAATCAGACAATCCATCTGCACGAGAAAGACCTACACCAGCTAAAACCGATACAGTAAAAAGCAATAATAATATGTTTATTTTTTTCATTTTTTCTTCCCTTAAGAGTTATGATATATAGTCCAGCGCCTAGAAACGCCGTTGCTGTCGTTAAAAAATTTCTCTGATTGCGTTGCACTTACATCAACCCAACCCCTGTTTTGTAATTCAATCTTTGTTATTGGATCGTTTGGCGTTGAGTTATGCTGGAAATCAATTTGTCTAACATTTGCATTGTTACTGAAATAATCCTTGCCAAGCCCTGCGTCTATTTCTCTTTCGATACCATCGAGAATCCCAAGCTGTTGTGCTTCTGTTAGCCTGTTTCTTTCAAAAACAATACGATAAAGCCCGCGATACCTACGCCATGATGTTGGCACGTCAGCAATTGTTGTTCCACCCATCGCCGTGGCAACGCTGAAACTCTGATAATAAAAAAGATTATCTACGTTTTCGGCTTGTGTTGTATCAACGGGCGCATCTGGTAAGGCCGTAGCGCCTGTCCAATCCCACTGTAAATGATATTGAATGCGGCGTGACATTAAATAGTCTGGTATAGGATTTAAAGCCGCCTCAGCCCTATATGTGTAAAGATAAATAAAATTTGCTGTTGTGTGTTCTTCTAAAACATCAACATCTTCTTGGGGGATAACGCCATTGGTGTATTGGCGCATATCGAATGACAAGCGGCGAATAGTGCCGTAAGTCTCCTCAGACATTGATGTTTGTTTATGCGGGCTATAAATCTCCGCCGAAACAGGTAAGCAGATAAAACATATTAAACTTGCTAGAACTAAAAACTTTTTCATTATTCAACCGCCGTCCATGTTATAGGATACCATTGACCATGTTCGGCGTTATCAGGTATGCGCTTTATCGTGTATGAAAAACTTGTTGTCGTTATATTAACAACGTTCACAACCATACCACCTACCGCCGCAGGAACATTAACGGCATTTGCTGATACATCTGGTACAGTAGAAAAGGCAACGGGGAATGTAACAGAGCGTAATGTTCCCCCGTTACCAGCAGGGTCAGCCGTTGTTCCTGATTGAATATTGACAGAACCGCCACCACTGGCAGAATTATAAATCTCTGCTTGTACTGGTAAAGATATCAGCAATAAAAATAATAAAATTCTAACCATGGTAATCTGTACCATCAAAGTAAATTTGAATTATTGTCTTTGCCCCCGCCCCTGTGTTTATAGCGGGAATAGCACCATCCCAATTCGCAGGCATACCAGTAATATTGTGACCACCTGTAGGGTCCTGAATAACCTCCAAGTGAAGTAACCCAGCCGTAATAGGTGGGTTGGTAAAGCTTAACGTTACATCACCCGTTAAAGTGATTTGGGCGTTATCAGCGCTTGTATAATCAATAACCGTTGCACCCGTTGAAGCTCCAATAATGTTTTTAGTGTATTGGCGACCTGTTGTCTCATTAGATAATGGGGGGTGCATCCAACTGTCACCATTATCAAGAAGTAAATAATTCTGACCTGGATTTATTGTTTGCCCATTTGTTGAGGTTATTGCTACGCCAGCAATCCACTGCTCTAAAGAAACGCCTTCTGGAGCTTGAGGAACATATTGGGCTCCATCCCAAACAAGAACGTTATCATTAGCAACACCTGTGTTATCGACTGAAATATCAGTTGTGTTAATAACCTGCTTACTTGGTCTTTGCTCAATATCTAATGTCATAAATGTAATATCAACATCAGTTGCTCCAGTTGTAACACGAGCCGCAACCACCACATCACCCGCCGAAGCATCAATAATAGCTTTTGCCTGTCCTGAAAAATATTGAATACCAACGGACGTACTGTTGTTTAAAGAAAACGTATCAGCTTGCGCCTCTGTACTGTCGGGGAATATCACACCATTAGCCACATCCCATATGTGAACTTCCCAATCATCAGTTGGTGACCCATCAAAGTCATAACCAGAATTGAAAGTTACAATATAAGGGGTATCGCTTTGCGGTAATGTAAATTCATCCCTTGTAGCGTTAGCTGTTACGCCCCCTGTAAGAACATCAAAAGTATCAAAAGCAATATTACCGATAGCTGGATCAGATAGCTGTGTCGGGCGTAAAGCTATTGCATTGTGTATATCCTCGCCATCAAAAGAAGGGGTTGCTTCAACCTCATGGTAGCTATCCAAAATCATATAATGCTGAAAAGCCATGTTATCCATACGGGTTTCAGTAGCCCCACCTTGTAAGGGCAAGTTAGTGGGGTCAGCATCGCGAACGCTATTGCCACCACCACCATTAACTGCTGTTGCAACGGGGTTATCAGCTTCGTTCACATTAACCGTTATGCCATTAACATTCGTGGCATAACCTTGAAAAACACTTTCATCATCAGCCTCACCACCAAGGTTACGAATAACAACACCAGCCCATTCAGACGTAAGAACAAAGTCATTACCACTAACAAGGAATGGCGCACCTTGTGCAACTATAGGGTAATCATTCGCGCCATTAGGTACTGTTATGGCTTTAAGCGGTAAAAAGCCTTTTGCAATAGCATCATTATCATCCGTAAAAAATGTTGATGGCATTTTAACAATCTCACCAACACGGCTTGAAACACCCAAAGCTTCTTTTTGAAACTTAATTTTTGTAATCTCAAAAGCCGCTATATTGCTTCTAAAGTTTAAAATTCCATTAGCTTCATCAGCCGTATTAAGTCTTAATCCAAGATAACCATTACTAAACCAATCAAGCATGAAGCCTTGGTCAACATCACGAATTATATCATCCATATCAATAATTGTTGGTGGTTTAGCCCATAAATCATCACCCCTACGCCAATGGACAATCATTCTATCAACTTCCGTTAAATCGTTACCCGTGTTTAAGGGCGTAAAGGTTGCACTTACTGGGACATTAAAAGGTGATCCGCTATTATCCCAATCAGGGAAGGCAGGAGCATAAGCAATAGAAGGAATATTTGTTGTTACAATTTCATTAGAAGAATTATCGTTTGAAAAACCATATTTCATTGTTTGGTTTAAGACTTCTTCTTGGAAAGCGTTTAATTCACCCTCAACAATAACCACCATAGATGCTTCACCAACAAAGCTATATAGATTGTTTTGTGGGTGGTCGCCCATACTCAATAGTGTTGCGTCTGGTAAACCCTTAACGGAAAAATTAACAAACTCACCCGTATTGATTGCATCAAAAACTTCATCACGATTTGCAAAGCCACTAACACCATCCACGAAATATTCATTTACGTTTGATAAATTACCTACCCGCACTGTTTCAGTTGTGGCTTGACCATCTTGCGATATAGGAATAAAAGTTGTTCCAGCATCACCACCAAATATTGAAACGGTAGAAGGTGATGTGTCATTGATATTATCGTATTTAACACGGGTATAGACTGAAAAGGCACTTCCAACATTTGTGTTGAAATCCAAACGTTGATTATTACCACCGCCAAATTGAAAATTCCCATCAGCGTTAATGCCCACATTGGTTGGCAATGCTTGCGTTGCATGGTTATCATTACCACTAACATCATTTAATCCTGTGTTTGCAGGGTCAATGATGGCATGAACTTTACCTTCCAATAGAGAAACAAGCTGTGAAGGAGATGATGCAGGAAAGATTTCTTGTGGAAAAGGTACAGCATAGTTCAAATCAAATTCTAAGAAATCAACAACGCCAACCTCACCACTTGCATTACCCGCAGAGTAAATTTGAATAGTTTCTGTATCTGCATTAGCAGGGATTGTGCCTGTGATGGTTAAATGTCTTCCATCATCTTCAACATTAACATCAGAAAAATTAAATGCCGTACCGCCCGCTCCTGTATTAGCAAGAGTAAATGTGCTTGTGTCTTGGTTAAGGCGTAAGTCATTTATGCCTGCGTTAGCACCGACACGTGTTCTACGTAACCAGAATTGATTTGTAGCCCCTGCCTGTTTACGAATAACAATTCTAAAATCTTTATCTTCTGTTATAGGGAGGTTTTTGTTAGAACTGTAGAACTGCCATACATTAGCGGTATCTTCTGCACGAACGTAAATATAACCATCTTCTTCAACTACCTTAAATGCTGGTACAGGTAACGAACCACCGCTTGATGCTCGTGTGAACAATGAGTCCATATGGACAAGTAAATCAGTGTTTTGTAAAGCACCTCTATCAACATGAGTTTCAAATTTAAGAAGGGTATTACTATTTTCACCTCCGCCAAAATCGGGTAACAAGTTAATCCGATATTGCCCAGATTGATTATTAATATTCCAATCCGCTTTAACTTCCCAATAATCACCTAAGTCATTAACCACCGTTGTTGGACTACCAGTTGCAACACCTGTATTGGCATTAAAAGTCAATCTCTCAAGATTGTTAGAGCCATCACGCAAATCAACGAAAATAGGGTTTGTGTGTGTTTCTTTCTTAATCACAAAATCAACGGCAAAATAATCTACATCATCTATATCGAAAAATGGGCTAGAGATAAAACTGTTAGATACTGAAATATCTTGAAGAACTACACCCAAACCATCAGGACTTAAGAAATCTTCAACTTCAATACCCGTTGGCGTCCAGTTTTGAAAGTATTGGTAAAGGGGATTATAGATCTCCGAAACACCTACTGGATTAGCACCAAGATATAGCTCTCCCTCCGCAGGGTTAAAATATATTGTTTTTGTGAAGTCTACATTTTTGCCAGTGAAGTATGTTTGAGCACTTGCAGCATCCGTATAATTACCTTGGTCGTTAAATTCCATGCCATCAGGGTCAATCGTGCCTGTCACGTCAATATCACCATTAAAGACAGCAACCTTACCATTAACGTCAGGGGTTGAGAAAACAGAACCTCCAACATTGTCCCGTTCTTGGAAAACGTAAAACGCATTAGATCCGTCATAGTTAGCAATCTCAAAGTGACCATGACCTACATCAAGAGGATAGGGGCCGTTTACAACAGAACCGCCAACGGTTTCAAAGGTTTGAGCCGCGCTTCCTATAGTGATCGGATTTGCTGTCAATGAATCATTTGAGTTACCAAAAAACCATGTACCAGCTTTTTGGTTAAGAGGAGCATTAAATCCACCTCCTGAGCTATCAACATTGTACTTCCTGTTAGGCTCTAGCGTTGCAGAGGCACTTAAAGGCTCCCACTCACGATTGATTTGAATACCATAGTCTTCTACCCACCTGCCATAGGCGTCCTGAATTTCTGGGCGGCCATTAATTGAATTAACGGCAGTTTGCGCCAATGTAGGCGCAACAAACAAAAGCATATAAAATAGTGCTAAATATATTTTTTTCATTATGAGTCCCTTGTGTCTCCAGTAGAAGGAACCACATCGACAGTCGCGTGATTGTCAGCAGGGTTCCGAATTATTCTCAATTGTCCAAATGTTCCCAAAGGAGTAATTCCATCTATGTCATATTCTGGCACTTGGCTTGCAGCACCTGATCCAGCTCCACCTCCGCCACCATTACTTGATCCTCCACGAAACATGATTAACTCCCTTCTCCGATTGCCACAGACATACAACCAGTCGCAGCAGCTTTTGCAATGTAATATAAATAACGCTCAGAAGGGTTAAATGCGTATGTCGCCATAACCCCAGCAGGTATGATTTGACCAATAAAATCATCACCAGCAGCGGGAAATGAAATTGTCTCAGTATCAACCGCTTTGCTTGTTACATAAACAGCTTGATCCGTCATGTTAGACAAAATAACTTGCGCCCCTTCTGGATGATTTTTATCTAACTCTTGAAACTGATTAGCATCGGATGGCTCAACCATCACATTTCTTGCGTTTAAATTCTGTGGTTTGTTCATAATTTAATCTCCTTGGACTATTTTATCGTTAAAAATGGGTTTTTACCAGTTATAGATTTCTTTCAACTCTTGTTGGCGCGGTCTTGCCTGTTTTCTACCTTTAATTGCTTTAGCTCCTTGCATTTCTTGCATGACTCTTCTTTTGATCGTGTACTCGCTAGGTTTTATTTTTTTATGAAGCGGTGCCGTTTCGTTATGTGATCGGATCTCACTGAAAATATTATCAAGCTGCTCTTGCATTTGCTGTGCATCTTCCACCTTACCAGCTTTTTTAAGATCCTCTCTGGCCACAATGGTTTTTGCAATGCGTGAATAGAATGAATTTCTTAAGTCATTGGCCGCACTATCTGCTCTTTTTTCAGAATAAATACCATCACGAGTCCGTGATATCTTGCTGGTTGTAATTCCTATTGATTTTAAACCAACATCAGCTGTGGTTAAGTCCTGATTGTCTATAATTTTAGCGCCTTTTCTAGTGTATACCCCATGCTTATTCCAGATATAAGCCTTGATTGGATTGGCAAAAGCTGATGGTAAAATCTCAGCCGCCGCCGCTCCTGGTTCACCACGACCTAAAGCATCAAGCGCTCTCTTTGGTTTTTTATAAAGTTCTCCTGATACTCCAAGAGCATCACTAGCATCACCTGGTATCATGGTTCCAAACCCAAGACGTTGTGACATATCCATATTTGCAAACGCAGCAGGAAGTCCTTTTAATATTGCCTCAGCTGGTACTTCTCCAAATTTTTTTGTAAGGAAATCTCTCATTTCAGCGTCTATATCAAGGTCTGTTTTGGTGAGGTAGCCGTATACAAACTCTATCAGATCCTCCATGTCTTCTTCAAAAGGAATACCCTTGATACCTGCAAAAGCCCAAACTGCAAAAAGTAATGATCCTAAAGCCTTCTTATTGTGTCCGCCCTGAACCTTACCAATATTATAAATAGCTTCAAAAGTCTGAGCCGTGAACGACATAAATTGAAATACTAGAGATCCGTAACTTCTCGCTATTGTCGGTCTGTTTAATTTACCAACACGATACTGAGTTGAAACTACAGCCAGCTCCGCATAAGCGAAAGCATAGTCTTCTGCGGTTTTCCCATCGCCTAACATTTCACGGGCAAGATGATTGTTTTTAACAAATCGTTCAATTTTCTTTCTACCTTCTGGCATCATCGCTAGACGATACGCAGCGGTAAAGGTTACAATCCTGTTTGTCTTCTCAGGAACAGAAAATGTAATTGCCGAAATCTCTAACATTTTTCTTTTGGCTTTATCAAAATTTCTTAAAGACTGATTGGTGCTGTTAGATATTCCCATGGCATCATTTGTTGACTGGGACAAGAAGTCTCCAGAGGCATCAGCTTTTAATAGAGCGGCGCGTACATCTTTTGGCGCATTATTGAAGTCAAACACATTCCATCCAGCCTTTGATGGCTTAATATACTTATGAACATCAGCGTATGATTTAGTCATGGTTTTAGCAATCGAAGCGTGTGAGAATTTTTGCTTAAACCAAGGAGCTGTTACCAAAAACGGTTGCGTTAAGTTCACCATGCCCGAAGAAACATTAAGACCTAAGAATAAATAGAAGTTGGTCAGTCTGATGTTTGCAAACTCTTCAACCGTGTTGTTCACGTAATCAACATATTTAATAGCGTATTGGTGCAAGTCTTTTTTACCACTCTCGGCAACCTTCATAACCTGTTCATCTATCGCGCTTTGATTCATACGTCTTGATATGTAGCTAGATATTGAAATTGAATACTCATTAAACGCACGTTCAAAATCATCACTGTAACCAGGTACATCACGAGACTGGAAGAAGTGTGATCTAAAACCCTTCTCCTTCATTTTTTTCTCAATAGTATCTCTTATCGCTTTACGATCCTTTGAAGGCAAAGAGCTGTCCGCCGTTAAAATATCAAATTCATTCAAATCAATATGAGCGGCAGATTCATCAAAGTTACTCATTTTGAAATATTTAATCTCATAATCTGCGCCATTATATTTCTTTTGAAGGCGCTCAACCGTTTTCTGAACTTCTGTGGCATCACTGAGATTATCTTTTTTCTTAGATTTCTTAGAAAGCTCTATGCGCTCAAAAGGTAGTTCTGATCCGTCTTTATCAACGCTATCACCCTTATACTTAACAGATACACCAACCTCACCCCATCTTTTAAAAGGAATGTAGCCACTCTTCTTAGCTTTGTTGATATCGTTTAGACGTTGCAGGATTTCTTTAAAACGAGCGGCTTCTTTTGGTCCACCACTCTTCATAGCCTGCAATCTGATCTTTTCAACGTCTTGAACTGTTTTAGCGCCCAATTCTCTCAAGCCATGATCTTCTAAAACGCTTTCGAAAAATTTATCAAAAGCCAAGTCAAACATTTCTCTGGTCTTCAAATAAGCGTTTGCCTCAGCAGGGGTTAGAGTAATTGTATCTCCGTCCTTGCTGAATTGTGCATTTTTATTGCCAATGTTTTTCACGGTTATTGTTCCGTTGGCATCAGGCTTATAAGTTGTTTTATCAAATCTTCCTAGCTCAAGAGCCGCATGAACATTTTTCTTTTCTTTGATGTTGTTATATGGGTTGAGCTTGTCACCCAATTCATTCATCAGAACTTCACGATCCTTAAATCGTTTTATAACTGACCGATAGACACCAGTAAATTCTTTGTAAAGAACAGCTATTTGTTGAGGGTGCAATATGCTTGCGTTCATACGACCTATATCTTTAGTCATGGACTGTTCTAATCCAGTAACTTTTGTAAGGCTCTCTGTGGCTTGTTTAAGCGCAGGCTTTTTAGCTTTGGAAAGGCTATACATTGGCGCATCATTGGTTGTATTTTTATCAATACGAGATCCTATCTCACCAGTCTCAATAGCATTGAAAACATCATCGGCAGTTTTCATCTTGAATTTATTACCACGCAAGACATCACCGATAGCTTTAACAAATTTAACCGCTTTATTTGCAATACGTCTAACCGCGCCTTTATTGTCAAAGTCCTGAAATGCGTGAGCTATAGCTTCTTCATTCAATCGTCTTTCAAGTTCTGATTTGTCATTGACGCCTTGATCAACAAGAACAGATTTATATGTATCATCAATATTATATTTTTTACGCCATACGCTTGATTTAGACTCTAATGTTTTCCATTCCGAATTTGTAAACGCTCCGAAGGCTTTTAATCCGTGAACAACTTCATGGTTAATGGTTGATAGAATATCTTTAGCCTGCATAGAGACATGGATCATTCCGCGCCAGTAAGCACCATCAACACCACTGACACCAAACTCGCTGTCTAAATCATTTGATATGCGGAAGTTTGCCTTGTCCCATCCAAGAGATTTTAAACGAGAATTGATTTTATCAGACATATCTTTTGATAAGCTATTATCAATAGATTTTTTAGGTTCTGTTTTTCTGAAAAGAGGATTGCTCGTAAAATTTTCAACGAATGTTTTATCTTTAGAATTTTCACTGATTAATGCTTTAAAATCATCGTGCATATCTCTAAATTTAGAAATAACAAAACCATCATCATCTTTGTAATTATATTTCAATTCGCCAGAGGATTTATCAAGGTAAAAGTTTACAGATTCACCATTTAATTGGGCATTAATATTATTAGCGACAACTTCAACTCCATCGCTATCAATATCAAATCCTTTACCATCTTCATGTAAATCAAATACAAAATCATCGGGCAACAATCTATCAGCCTCCCAAAGCCCAACAACACCCTGCCTTACTAAATAATTTTTTGCATCATCCCATACGCCATCAAGCTCAATAACATTTTCAGGCTGGACAGGTTCTTGGTCAAAATACTCTGTAAACTCACTATCAAGATTTCCATCGTTATCATATATAGGCACACCCCAAACATCTATACCTTCTGCGGTTACATAAAAAGGAAATCTATCGTCTTTACCAGCATTATATGTTGTTTCAAGACTTAACAATTCACCATCATAATATACCTCAACGCCCGATAAATATAATTCACCGTTGTCACTAAGTCCGACATTTAAAGATTCATCATCAACACGAATATCAATACCAGCAGGCAAGCGCCCGTTATTATAATCATCAATAAGCTTTAAGTGCATGGATAAAACTTTTGCTTCATTAAATAAATCACGAGGCATCACACGATTGTAATTATCTCTAAGACTAAACATCGCAGTTTGTTTATTCTCATGTGACTGGATTCTCGACTTTTTCTTTAAAGCTTTGTTTTTGTTTGGTTTCTCAAGTGTTTTGCTCACGACATCTGTGTCGTTAGCAGAAGTATCAGGCGTTGGTACAGCGTCCGACACGTTACTAGTAGAAGTAGGGGGGGTACTAGTAGAAGTAGCCTCTGTACTGCTAGGTTCTTGATCGGGTTTTGATTTGGCTACATTACTAGGTGCATTATTATCCTGTTGTGCTTGATCCGCAGGTGGGGCAACATCTTTTTCGATATCGTTATTTTCAACATTGTTAATCTCCTGTTTTTCAGGTTTTAATTTTTTATGAGCAACTGGGAATTTTTTCTTACCATTAGTCTGTGATATCCATGCTTTAAAATCTTTAATACGCATGGGTGTTATACCTCCAATACGCTGCTCTGCTTTACCATCAGAGAAACCACCCTTGTAAGCATCAACGGCGCTATTCACATCTGAATAGCCCATCATAACTTTATGTTCATCAAATCTATAAATTTCACTATCAGCATCAACTTGATCGACAATAACAACCAAATCACTTTTAGTATCGTCACCGACATAAACATCAATATGATCTCCATCAGCGCCTTCTGTTCTTTTTATGTAACCATAGTGTGCGGGTATTTCTACTGACCAGTCTGTACCATCCTTATCTTTTCCTGAACGAATTGATCCTTTAGGGTTTTCAATAGCAATTGGAAATCCGTGGACAGATACATGACCTTTTTTATAGTTACCGGCTTCTTTTTGAGCATCTGTTGGTTCAGGGGCAACATCTTGAACCGCTTGCTCTATTTCAACCTTTTTAGGCGCATCCCATTCAGGAAAGCGTTCATTAAGCTCTTTTGTGACTTTTTTCTTATTATCGGTCAGGATCTTGTTCCAGCCATTGGTTTTGGCCTGATCGTTCGTATATCGCAATGCTTGCGTCAATTCTTCAAGTGACTTTTCAGGTTGCGGCTCTGGCTTCTGTGGTGGTCGTACAGGCTGCTGTACTGACGCAGGGGGAGGTGGTGGAGCTGGTTCCACAAGTTGCTGTATTTGTGGTTCTAACTGAGCCTCTACGGGGGGAGTGACGTTTTCTTCAATAGGCGCATCCGCCACTGTAACTTCTGGGGTTACAGGAGGTGTAATCTCTGGAGTTACATTCCCTTCAACACCAATTTCTCCGTCAGACGCAAATAAAGTTTTCAGCTCTCCATTATTATCAATAATAGTGACTTCAAGCTCACCTTCTACTTCTTGAGCTGACGCAACGGTACCTTGAAAAACCTCGCCATCTTCTGTTACTTGATCAACTTTTGCACCAACAACAAGTCCTTGACCCTGCAAAATAGGATCAATATCAACCTGTGGTAAATCAATGGTTTTTGATTCTGGCAACGGAGTATCATTCTCTATCGCGTCTTGAAGATCCTGACGGTTCAATGGAGCGTCAACCTGAGCCGCTACAGCGGGAGTTTCATCTGCGCCTATACTTTGCTCAGATACACCCTCTTGAAGTATCTCTGAACCTGATTGTTGCGATTTACCGACAACCTCAGTGATCGCTCTACCACCAGCACCAACGGGGCCACCAACTACGATGCCTGGTAATCCACGATCAACAACCGCTGTTTTAACGTCAAATGGTGTTTCGGTACCTATAGTTTCAGCGCCGTACTCTGCAATCTCTTCTGCAAATTCTGTCGCCGCCTCGATACCACCAGCTTGTAAAATTCTGGTACCAACATTTTTACCTGTCACGCCACTGGGTAACATCTTAGTAACACCAAAGCGTTCAAGTCCAGAAGTAGCCACAGCAACGGGCGCAACGGTTGCCATATCGCCTATGGTATTTTGTTCTCTTCCATCATTCTCAGCTCTTGACTGAGCGATCTCGTGCGTTCTGGATAATGCATAAGATGGGAAGGCATACATTGATGCTGCCATATCTGGTATCATGGCCACACCAGATTCAAGCATAAATTTTGCAGTGTTTGCACTCAGAGGATTGTCTTTAACATCTTGCCAAGTGACTTCTGGAGCATAATTAATTTTGTCTCTGATTCCTTCAATGCCTTGGGCAATCTTTTCGGTATATGGGCGTATGGTATCTTGTTGGATCTGCTGCTCAGACATACCAGAAATAGGAACTTTTCTTTCCAAATAATCTCCGCCTTCTTCGGCAATGTCACCAATTCCAGAAATAAGATTGGAAGAAACCGATAAGGCTCTATCGGCAACGGCGGGTAATAGGCCAGAACGTGTGTTCTGAGCTGGAATAAGATCATCAAAAGAACCGCTAGGCGCTTGTGTTGGTTGTACCTGCGGTTGCGGTTGTGGTGCTTGATTTTGAGTAGGGATTAGGTCGTCAAACGCTCCCATTTAGACCTCCTAATTATTCATTATCGGTGAAGGATCAATTCCCATTTGTTGTAATCTAGCATAAACTTCTTGAGGATTTGCTCCAGAAGATATTGCCATCATTGCTTCTGAATAAGTATTTGCATTGCCACCGTGTCCTTGTGGCTGTGCTTGCGCCTGCGGCTGTGGTGCCTGTTGCTGTTGAGGAGCGTAATATGAAGATGCTGACTGTCCGCCTTCCATTTGAATCATGGCAGGAATAATTCTTTCAATATCTTGCTGTGATAATGGTGAGTTTGGATCAATACCAGATTGTTGGGCCACAAAATTAATATATTTTTGCGTATCGTTTTCCTCTGGTGGGGCCCATGTCGATATAACAGTAGAAATAGTCGGCGTATAATTATCACCAAAACGTGCTTTCATAGCATTGCTACGGCCACCGACTTTTATCGACAAGTCATTCCTCATAGCCTGCATACCCTCTTGTGGAGAGTTGAATTGTTGGAAACCACTATCTCCTCCAACTGGGCGCATATTACCTGGATTGTTATTTCTAACATTCAAAGGAGCCGATGTAAGGTTTTGACTGGGTTGGTTGAAAAATTGATCAGAGCTTTTAACTGCATTTGCTCCAGCGTTAGCATCGGGAGAGAAACTACCCAATGAAGCTTTGGTAGCGTCTGCAAAAAGATCACGCCTATAATCTTGAGCATCCAATTGAGACTCACGATCTTGCATACGATAGTCATGATTATTTTTATAGCCCTGCATTTCCATGGCATTTCCATGTTTGCCTTGCATAAGAGCCATGTCATTTTGGTGGTTTTGTCCAACCTTCCATTTTTCTAAAGCCATTTTCTGCTGAAATCTTCTATCCTCTGGATCTATAGGCTTTCCAGCCATTTGAGAGGCTTTCAACACTCTTTGAGCATAGTCAGGATTATCTCTTGTCTGCATCCAAGCCATAGCGAAGCGTTGAGCACCTTGAGGATCATCACCATAAAAACTACCCGCAGCAGCCAATCCTTTTGCAAAGTCGCCGTTACTGTAAATTTCTTCTGGAACGTTTAAACCTTTTTGCTGTGCTAAAATCTTGGCTTCTTCTGTACGGCCATCACCAGCAAATTCAAAAACTTGAAGCATTTGCTCGTCACGTTGTTTTACAGCGGCAGCCTGATTTGCCTGTTCTTCTTTACGATCATTCTCAATCTTTTGAGTTCGTCTTTCATAAGCCTGAGCTACATGATTAACTGGTTGTGCAAGCCCATTAATTATATTATTCATGCCTGATCTCCGCTATCAATCTGTTGATATTTTTGTTGCTTTTGCTGATTTTGCTTCAAAGAGTCAGCGATGATTGCCCCTATATCCCCTATCGCTTGTCCTTTAATTGCGCTTTGCCCAAGTGTATTAGCTGCTTGAATATTACCTTGAGTGGTAAGACCTTGTGAAGCCACATTACCTGATTGTGTCGCATTATTTGCGATTTGATTATTGCTGTTAAAATACTGACCAGTCAAAGAAAGAGCGGCTCGATCAGAAGCATTTCTGTTTTGTGACATGAAATTATTTCTAACACGCTTATCTGTATCAGCTATCAGAGCAGATGTTGCGCGCGCAGATCCTCGCAAAGATGATCCTTGCAGAGCATTTAAAGACTGCCTGCGGCTATCTATAACAGCTTGTTCTTGTTCTGGCGTTAAATCAGATCCTCTTTGAACAATATTTTGCGTTGCGCGTAAACCAGGGGACGCCGCTGTACGGCTGTCCTGATATACCTGCTTAGAGAAATCAAGTGCGTCCTGCTGCGCTTTTACACCAGCCTGTGTAGCGCTAGTGGCTTGAGAAGCTGCTTTATCAGCTGCTTTAGACGACTGTTTTGCGCCATAAATATTTAAAGCGGCGGGAACAACAGTATTTAAAACGGCACCCCAAAAACTCATGTCTGTCTCCTTATCTTACCAAATTAGCAGAAACCCCACTTGGAATTTCATTATTCACAATAGGGTTGTCTGATTGTTTTTGTTGTTCTGGCTCTGGACCCGCCCCTTGTTCTGGGATTTCTTCACCACCTTCTTGACTCATAAATTGTAAAATCTGTGCCAATATCGGTGATATCTCAGGAACAATAGCAGCCAATACACCGATAGCTTCTTCTGATTTGAAGCCATCAGCAAGAGCATACATATCACCCGGTTCCAACCTCTTGACGCGCTCCAAAATCACCGTTTGAAACTGTTCAATCAATCCATCATCTTCAATGCCACCAGCTGGTTGTTGTGGCATCTGTGGGGGTTGAGGTTGAGGCTGCGCCTGTGGCTGTGGTGCAGCTTGATTGTTTGCGATTGGTGCTTGTGGCGCTCCGATATTTTTATTCTGTTCCATTATTGTGGCCTTTCACTATCCGTAAAATGAATATTTGCCCGTCAGGTTTGCTGAGGGAGCTTGATAATTATTGTGTCTCATGTTGTTAAAAGAATTGTTAATTGAATTATAATCGTAACTCTTAAGTGATGTTAATGCAGTTCTGGCCTCGTTAGAAAGACCTTTGCTACCAAAAATTGTTCTTTTGTTAATATCATTTGTAAAAGCATTAAAATTATAACCATGGTTTTTTTCTCTTCCACGGCTGTCTCTAATACGCAACCCATCTCTATTACCAATTTGTATTCTTAAATTAGAAAAATTTGTAGCTCCGTACTGCTTCAATC
>CAZXZQ010000013.1:0-19234 GCA_964645215.1 uncultured Rhizobiaceae bacterium
GAACCAAATCGACTTCAAGTGGTGCAATCTCATCGAGGTCTGTCTCAACAAGCGTGGTATTGGCACCACGCTGCGTAAAAATGGCGGCATTTTTTTCATGGCTGGCAATCATAATAGCCGAGCCTGTGCTGTCGCTTGGGTCTGTAAGAAATTTCTCGGTGTTCAACTGATGGTTCTTACAATGTTGAAGCACATGATCACGTGGAACATCTTCACCAGTTTTGATAACAGGAGAAACATCGCATCCAAGTCTAGAAAAGCTCACTGCCGTATTAAGTGCGCCGCCGCCAATATGACGTGTAATAGATTCGGCTTCGACTTTACGGCCCGGCTCAACGAGCAAAAATTGCTGGTGCGCATTGGATAGAGATAATTGTTCAATCGAATCTGAATCAATAACGGTAATGATATCAATCATTGCCGATCCAAACGTAATGGCTTTCATACTTAGTTTGCCTCAGTTTTCAATTGGCAGAACACGGTCCGGTGGGCGATGATTATCAACCCAGGTACGTATGTTGATAAGAACGCGATCACCCATTTCAACCCTGCCTTCTTGAGTAGCAGAACCCATATGAGGCAGGAGAACAACTTTGCCCTTTTTAACGAGGTCCATCAGCTCAGGATTAACGGTTACCGTTGTATCAACTTCATGTTCGAGAACATCCAAACCAGCACCGGCAATTTTACCGTGGGCAATCGCTTTGGTAAGTGCTTCTTCGTCAATCACTTCTCCACGTGCGGTATTGATAATGATCGAGCCAGGCTGCATCATCGCAAGACGCTCAGCGTTCAACATGTGATAGGTAGCTTGGGTGTGCGGGCAATTGACCGAAACAAAATCAACACGCGGAAGCATTTGATCAAGGCTATCCCAATAGGTTGCTTCCAATTCGTTTTCAACCGCTTCACTAACCGGGTTGCGATTATGATAATGGATGGAAAGACCAAAAGCTTTAGCGCGGCGTGCAACGGCAGTGCCAATACGGCCCATACCAATAATGCCAAGACGCTTGCCCCAAATACGATTGCCCAACATCCATGTAGGAGACCAGCCTTGGAACTTGTCGCGATTAATGGCTTGTGCGCCTTCAACAAACCGGCGTGATACTGCAATCATGAGACCAAGCGCCATGTCGGCCGTGTCTTCAGTCAGCACATTTGGCGTATTGGTAACAGTAATGCCTTTTTTATTGGCTGCTGCCACATCAATATTATCAACGCCATTACCAAAACTTGCAATCAGTTTGAGTTTGTCGCCTGCTTTTTCAATCAGACTGGCATCAATTTTATCTGTCACTGTTGGAACCAGAACATCGGCTTCTTGAACTGCTTCGGTTAGTTCTTCAACGCTCATGGCCTTATCTTGAAGGTTGAGCTTCGTATCAAAAAGCTCACGCATTCGGGTTTCAACGGAATCGGGAAGTTTCCGGGTAACAATTACAACGGGTTTTTTTCCAAGCATTTTTATTTCCTGAATTTAAAAGCCAATTTGTTGACTGCATATTAACCACAAGCCATTAAATCTAGCTATCTAAGAAATGTTTATCAGAGATGATCTTTAACACAAAACAAATTTCAAAGACTTGTTACTAAAATAATGGGCGTAAGGAGCAGCGCATGAGTTTATCAAGACGATTAGTGCTAAAAGTAGCTACACTGCTTACAGGCGCAGTTATGTTGCCGGTCTTGGTGAACACAAGTTTTGCTCAATCATCAACTGTCGGGAAAAGTGGCCATCCGATTCCACGATTTGTGAGTTTGAAATCACAAAAGGTGAATATGCGTCGGGGCCCAGGTACAGAGTTTAAGGTCGATTGGCGATATGAAAAGCGTGGCCTGCCAATGGAAATCATCCAAGAGTCAGATAACTGGCGTAAGGTGAGAGACGCGGAAGGCAATGAAGGTTGGATATTGCATTCGCTCTTATCAGGTAAGCGTACTGCGATCATCAATCCTTGGGAAAGCGACAAGCAAAAAGGGTTGGCCAAACTATTTAATGATGCCTCAGATGGTTCACGCCTTAAAGCGCAAATGGAACCTGGTGTCGTTGTTGATGTTGAGGGTTGTGAAGAAAATTGGTGCCACGTTACTGCAAAAAACGTAACTGGCTATGTTCAAAAAAAGCACGTGTGGGGTGTTTACCCAGACGAACTTATTGAAGAATAAAATACGATCTGATTTTAAGAGTTGGAACGTACGCGCACGACAACGTCAACGCGGCTAATCTCCATGCCTTCCGGCGGCTCAGGCAAATTTTCGACAGTCACTTCACCATGCGGCATATCAATAACTTGGTTGGAATCTTCCATATAAAAATGATGGTGGTTTCCGGTATTGGTATCAAAATAAGTTTTGCTTGAATCAATTGAAATAGCCCGCAAAAGCCCGCTATCTGTAAACTGGTGTAAGGTATTATAAATTGTTGCAAGTGATACAGCCACGCCTACTTCACGAGCTTCTTCGAAAAGATTTTCCGCAGATAAGTGACGGTCGCCTTTTGAGAACATAAGCTCAGCCAACGCAAGACGTTGACGCGTCGGACGTAATTTTGCATTACGCAGCTTTTCGCTCAATTGTTCTTTCGCGTGATCCATCTTAAATTACCCTGCTTACGAGTTCTGATATAATATAATTGCTTAGAACAATTGGTGCAATAGGAAGAATTGGTGTCGATCACCATAATGCAACAAGTTTTATTTATGCTAAATATGCGCTTATTTTCATATTTAGACCATTAAATTTGGTGAAACTGAAAATTGTTAACAGCCGATTGTTTAACCTCAATTCTTTCTTTGGCAGGAAGGCTTTGGGTATGCTAGGAAACGACGCATGTTTGGAATTAATATAGGGACCAGACCTGAATGAGTGATACCACCCGCAAATCTAGTTTTACATATGAAGAAATTCTTGCCTGTGGCCGAGGTGAATTGTTTGGTGAGGGCAATGCACAATTGCCAGCCCCGCCAATGCTTATGTTTGATCGGATTACGCAAGTTTCTGAAACAGGTGGTGAGAATGATAAAGGTTTTATCCGCGCCGAACTAGATGTAAAACCTGACGCTTGGTTCTTCCCATGTCATTTTATTGGCAATGAAATTATGCCAGGTTGTCTTGGGCTTGATGCGCTATGGCAACTGACTGGTTTTTATTTGGGTTGGCTTGGCGAACCCGGCTACGGAATGGCCTTGTCTACCGGCGAAGTGAAGTTTAAAGGCATGGTTACACCAAAGACAAAACATGTAGAATATGGTGTTGATTTCAAGCGCGTTATGCGTGGGCGGTTAGTGCTAGGTATTGCAGACGGATGGTTGAAAGCGGATGGCGAGCAGATCTATTCAGCGAAAGATCTTAAAGTTGGCCTTTCAAAAGAAAAAGCATCCTAAGAATTATTAATCAGAGGAATATTCCATGAAGCGTGTCGTTGTAACAGGTATGGGTATTGTTTCATCTATCGGAAACAATTCTCAGGAAGTACTTGCCTCATTACGTGAAGCAAAATCAGGTATTGCCACCGCAGAAGACCATGTGAAATATGGTTTCAGATGCCAAGTCCAAGGTGCTCCTGATCTTGATCCTTTTGAGGTTCTTGATCGTCGCACAACACGGTTTATGGCGAAGGGTACTGCCTGGAATTATATTGCTATGGAGCAATCTATTTCTGATGCTGGCCTTGAAGAGAGCGATGTGATTAATCCACGGACTGGCATCATCATGGGTTCTGGCGGACCATCTACGAAAACGATTTTTGAAGCTGCTGATATAACCCGCGAAAAGGGGCCAAAGCGCATTGGGCCAACTGCGGTACCAAAAGCGATGAGTTCAACTGCTTCCGCTGTTTTGGGAACGCAGTTCCAAATCAAGGGTGTGAACTATTCAATCACTTCTGCATGTGCCACCTCAAATCACTGCATTGGCAATGCGTATGAAACCATCCAAACCGGTAAGCAAGATATCATCTTCGCTGGTGGCTCAGAAGATTTAGATTGGTCAATGTCTAATCTCTTTGATGCTATGGGCGCTATGTCTTCCAAATTCAATGACACACCTTCACGTGCGTCTCGAACCTATGATGCTAATCGCGATGGTTTCGTGATTGCGGGTGGTGCGGGTGTTTTGGTTCTTGAAGAACTTGAACATGCTAAGGCACGTGGCGCTAAAATCTATGGTGAGATTATTGGTTATGGTGCAACATCAGATGGCCATGACATGGTAGCACCATCAGGTGAAGGTGCTGTGCGCTGTATGCAAATGGCACTTTCTACGGTCAATAACCCGGTCGACTATATCAATCCGCACGGTACCTCTACGCCAGTTGGCGACCAAAAAGAGATTGAGGCAATTAGAGAAGTCTTCGGTCAAAATTGCCCGCCAATTTCTGCGACGAAATCTCTTACCGGGCATTCACTGGGTGCGACGGGTGTTCAAGAATCCATCTATTGCCTCTTAATGATGCAAAACAAGTTTATCTGTGAGAGCGCTCATATTGACGAGATTGATCCTGCGTTTAGCGACATGAACATTCTAACAGCGCGTCAAGACAATGCTGAACTTAACACAGTGATTTCAAATTCATTTGGCTTTGGTGGCACAAACGCCACATTGGCCTTTTCTACATATAACGGGTGATTGAGATGAGTGGTTTGATGAAAGGCAAGCGCGGGCTTGTCATGGGTGTTGCAAACAACCATTCAATCGCGTGGGGTATTGCAGAAAAATTATCTGAGCAAGGCGCAGAACTTGCATTCACATATCAAGGTGCGGCTTTCGGTAAGCGGGTTAAGCCTCTGGCTGAAAAAGTGGGTTCGAAACTTCTCCTAGATTGTGACGTGGAAGACATTGCTTCCGTCGATGCTGTATTTGATACGCTAAAAGAAGAATGGGGTGGCATAGATTTTCTGGTCCATGCAATCGCATTCTCAGACAAGAATGAACTTAAAGGACTTTATGCAGATACCAGTCGCGAGAATTTTTCCCGCACCATGGTCATCTCATGTTTCTCATTTACAGAAGTTGCCAAACGCGCAGCAGCCTTAATGAATGAGGGTGGCTCAATGATCACGCTCACCTATGGTGGCGCATCTCGTGTCATGCCAAATTATAATGTGATGGGTGTGGCGAAAGCAGCACTTGAAGCAAGTGTCAGATATTTAGCGTCCGATTACGGTCCGCAAGGCATTCGTGTAAACGCAATTTCCGCTGGTCCGGTTCGCACACTCGCAGGCGCTGGCGTTTCAGATGCACGTGCGATGTTCAATTATCAAAAACGCAATTCACCGCTTCGCCGCACAGTTGATATTTCTGAAGTCGGCGGCTCTGGGCTTTATCTCTTGTCTGATCTTTCTTCAGGTGTGACGGGTGAAATTCATTTTGTAGACTCTGGCTATTCAACCGTCTCTATGCCGAAATTGGATGAACTCAACGCAATGGACGAGTAACGTTCTTTTCGTAACAAAGAAAAGCGATGGAGCTATTCTGAATAGGTTCCAACTGTAGCTTTTCCGTTTCTTTCGGCCATTACATTTTTCCAAGCTGTTACGGCTTCCTGTCGGCTAGGTGCATGCTCAATGGCAATGGATAAATTGAAGAACATCGCCATCTCACTCATTGCAACCTGATTAAGTTTGCCATGCAAACCGCTCTTAGCAAAGGCACACATCTGCTCTTCAGTTTCCCATGTAGAAGTTGCAAAGAATGTATTGCCGTCTTTGAATGTGTCTGCATGAATACAGCCATCAGCGTGCTTTGCTGCTCTTAAGACTCTCATCGTTGGTAAAATAATTTTGAAATATCCGGTCCAGTGTTTTAGCTGCATGCCACCAATTGAAACATAGGCCAATTTGATATCTCCGATGAATTTTCAATTACATGTTTCATATGGGTATTTTCAAAGCTAATAACAGTCTCGAACCTGAAGTATTTTCAGCTCACTTCACCGCCTCAATCACTTTGAAGCCATCACGTTCTTCTAACATCTGAAATTTCTTAAACACTTTTTGCAGTGTATCTTCATAAGGAAGATTGCGATTGGCAACCATCAACAAACGCCCGCCAGAAGGAAGCGTTGAACCAGCTACCTGAATAAACCGTTTGCCAAGTTCTGGGTCAGCGGCGCGGGCATTATGAAATGGCGGGTTCATGATCACCCAATGATAAGGGCGCTTTTTAAATTCTGAAGTTACGTCACACCATGTGAAACTCGTAGTAACATCAGTTTTTACAAGATTAATCTTGGCCGCTTCAATTGCATGATAATCGGCTTCAAAAAGATCAAGTGAGTTGACGCGATCTGACTTTTTTAAAAGCTCGTTTGAGAGATAGCCCCATCCGCAACCAAGGTCGGCGACGTCGCCTTTTATGCGGTGGTCAAAATGTTCAACCAAAAGCTGTGAGCCTTTGTCTGGCCCATCAGATGAAAACATGCCTTCGCTCAAAGTGTAGTCATCTATTGTTTTAGAAAGGTCGGGCAGTTCAAAATCGTCCCCTGACTTTTGCGCCCAAAAAACCTTGGCATGAAATTTTGAGAAACTATCTTCGATTGCATGATGCGTTGAAAACCATTTGCGAATGGAATCTATCCCCGCGGTTTTATCGCCAGCTATAATAAGCATGGTGTTGGATTTTAATCCATTCCAAGCGCGTTTGATGGTGGCTTCATTAAGCTTGCGATTTCTACCTAAGAGAACAATCGCACCGTCAGATAATTTACCCTCTAATTTAGGGAATGTCTCAAGCCCGTGTTTTTCTAAATTCAAATATTCTGATCTGAACGATTGCTCGCAATGAAGAGCCTTTTTCCAGCCATCGTCAAGCTCAGGCAGGGTTGATGCATTATAAAATGCCCACGCTCCTTCGCCATGCTCCACGATACCGCGTGTCAGTGCCAAGGATAATGCGTCTTTGCAATCAGCTTTCATGGGTCTCATTTCACCTTACAAAAAAGGCCGGGGGTTACCCGGCCTTAGAATTGTTTTGAGGGTTAGGATCAATCGTCGTCGCCGTCTTCGTCTTTTTCTTCAACGATTTCTTTGCCAGTTTCCTGGTCAACAACTTTCATGGAAAGGCGTACCTTGCCACGATCATCAAAGCCCATAAGTTTCACCCAAACTTTGTCGCCTTCGTTGATCACGTCAGTTGTTTTACCAACGCGCTCGTTTGCAAGTTGTGATATGTGAACAAGGCCGTCTTTTGCGCCAAAGAAGTTCACGAATGCACCGAAGTCTACAGTCTTAACAACTGTACCTTCGTAGATTTCGCCAACTTCCGGATCGTCTGTGATTGAGCGGATCCATTTAACTGCTGCTTCAATTTCTTTTGCAGAGCTTGAAGCAACCTTCACGGAACCATCATCTTCGATAGACACTTTCGCGCCTGTCTTCTCAACGATCTCACGGATCACTTTACCGCCTGAACCAATCACTTCACGGATTTTATCAGTTGGTATTTTGAAACTCTCAATGCGTGGTGCAAATTCACCAAGTTCTGAACGGCCCTCGGAAAGCGCTTTGTTCATTTCTTCAAGAATGTGCTCACGACCACCTTTAGCTTGCTCAAGCGCAATCTTCATGATGTCTTCAGTGATACCAGTAATCTTGATATCCATTTGAAGCGAAGTGATGCCATCAGCAGTACCCGCCACTTTAAAGTCCATATCACCAAGGTGATCTTCATCACCAAGAATGTCTGAAAGAACTGCGAAGTCATCACCCTCTTTGATAAGACCCATTGCTATACCCGCAACAGGAGCCTTAAGTGGAACGCCCGCATCCATGAACGCTAGCGATGTACCACAAACGGTCGCCATTGAAGATGAACCGTTTGATTCTGTGATTTCAGAAACAGCTCTTAGTGTGTAAGGGAATTCTTCTTTTGTAGGAAGAACCGCGCGTACTGCGCGCCAAGCCAATTTACCGTGGCCAATTTCGCGACGGCCCGTAAAGCCCATGCGGCCTGTCTCACCGACTGAATAAGGTGGGAAGTTGTAATGCAACATGAAGTTTTCTTTATACGTGCCAGTAAGCGCGTCAATCATCTGCTCATCATCTGATGTGCCGAGTGTTGCAACAACAATCGCCTGTGTTTCACCGCGTGTGAAAAGCGATGAACCGTGTGTGCGAGGCAAAATGCCAACTTCAGATTCAATCGCACGAACTGTTGAAAGATCACGACCGTCAATCCGTTTACCAGTTTTGATAATAGAACCACGAACAACATCTGCTTGCGCAGCTTTCAAAACATCACCAAGGATAGTTGCTTCATCGCTTGTAGATTCTTCTGACAAGAACTCTTCTTTAGCTTTTGCTTTAGCAGCATCAAGCGCATCGTAGCGGTCTTGTTTGTCAGAAATTGTGTAAGCCGCAGCAATGTCTTTGCCAACAAGCTTCGTAACTTTTTTCTGCAGATCAGAATGATCTGGAACTTCATGCTCGCGTGTTTCTTTGCCAGCTTTTGAAGCCAAGTCTGCAATCATATCGATCACAGGTTGGAACTCTTCATGACCGAACATCACGGCGCCAAGCATAACTTCTTCAGAAAGCACTTTAGCTTCTGATTCAACCATAAGAACAGCATCTTTAGTGCCCGCAACGATCAGGTCGAGATCAGACTCGTCCATTTCATCAATGTTCGGGTTAAGCACATATTCGCCGTCGATCAAACCAACGCGTGCGCCGCCAACTGGACCTTCAAACGGAAGACCAGCAAGAGCAAGTGCCGCAGAAGCTGCAACCATAGCAACAATGTCAGGATTGTTTTCAAGATCGTGGCTGATAACCATACAGGTTACTTGCGTATCGCACTTGTAACCTTCAGCAAAAAGCGGACGTATTGGACGGTCAATCAAGCGAGACGTCAATGTTTCGTTTTCAGAAGGACGACCTTCACGTTTAAAATAGCCACCTGGAATTTTACCAGCTGCATAGGCTTTTTCGAAATAGTTTACGGTTAGCGGGAAGAAATCCATGCCGGCTTTTGGGGCTTTATCTGAAACAACAGCACACATGACAGTTGTTTCGCCGTAAGTAACAATCGCGCAGCCATCAGATTGGCGAGCAACTTTACCTGTTTCAATTGTAAGTGGACGACCACCCCAATCAATTTCTACTGAATGATAATCAAACATATTTTTTCCTTGTACATACATCATTAATGGCGCCTTGAAATTCTGGCGTCATCGTATTCGTTATGCCTGTCTGTGAAGGCTTGGATACAAGGGCAAGACAACGAGGGACCCCAAACATTGGGTCGCTTGCAATCCTGCCCCTTGTGAGAAGCCTGATTATAAATTCATTTTGAACAGATAGGCGAAGTCAAAATGAACAAAGCGGTGCAGGAGGTTTCCAACACCGCTTGAAGTTTTATCGACGGATGCCGAGGCCAGTGATGAGTTTTTTATAACGCTCTTCATCTTTGCCTTTTACATAGTCCAGCAATCTACGGCGCTGAGAAACCATTTTCAAAAGACCACGACGTGAGTGGTTGTCTTTTTTGTGGTCTTTAAAGTGTTCTGTAAGATTTTTAATACGCTCTGTAAGAACCGCTACTTGTACTTCTGGTGAACCTGTATCACCTTCTTTTGTTGCATATTCTTTGATGAGTTCTTCTTTGCGCTCTGCAGTAATCGACATCGTATTTTCCTTATTCTATGAAGGTAAGAACCTTCTGGTAACTCGGTCGCCAACTGCCAAGATGTCGTCTAGCAGCGGCCTAAACATAAAGAAACGAGCTCAAAGGCCCGTTTCTTTCGTTCATATAAGCGATTTTTGGCGAAATAGCTAGTGTTTTGTTTAGCCCTCAAACAAACGAATGCTGGAACACTCGCTTCGGTTTGAATTGGCCGCGATCGACTTCGCCTATTGCGATAAGTTCATCACCATTGGAAGCAAATGCCTCTTCCGCATGGACAATGGCATCGCGTCCGCGAAGGACAATCGAATTACCGAGACGCAAGCGATGCACCTGATCTTTGTTAACCGGAATTTCGACAACTTCTTCAAGTGCTATGCCTGTTGTGAAAAGTTCCGCATCTAGTGCGTCAAGATCGTCTTCCATCTCAATCAGTTTTTCGAGTGGAATGAGATCTTCTTCCAAAAATGGCGCAACGGATGTACGGCGTAATTCAGTTATATGACCGAAGCATTCAAGATCACGACCAAAGTCGCGGGCAAGCGCACGAACATATGTACCTTTGCCGCATAGGACTTCAAAGATGGCCGTGTCTTCTGTGCTTTCTATAAGCTTGAGTGTTTCAATTTCTACTACTCGTGGTTTGATCTCCACCTCTTCGCCTTCGCGCGCTTTTTTATAAGCGCGTTCGCCGTCAATTTTCACGGCAGAAAACTGTGGAGGTACTTGTTCAATCTCACCTGTATAATTTGGTAGCAAAGCCAAGATATCTTCTTTTGAAGGACGCTTGTCAGATTCCTTCGTCACTTCGCCTTCAAGATCATCAGTATTGGTTTCCACACCCCAGGTCACGGTAAAGCGATAGGTTTTTTGTCCATCCATAATATACGGCACGGTGCGTGTAGCTTCGCCGAGCGCGAGCGGCAACATACCGGAAGCAAGGGGGTCGAGTGTTCCCGCATGGCCGGCCTTGGCAGCTTTATAAAGCCATTTGATTTTAGAAACACATTGGGTAGAGCCAATGCCGACAGGTTTATCAAGGATCACCCAGCCGGAAATTGGACGTCCCTTTTTCTTGCGCTGTCTGCTCATAGTGAAACCTCATTCTGAGCCTGTCGTAGGGCGAGGCGCTGGTAGTTAATATTATCGGAAATCATTATTCATCCTCATCCAAATCACGCTTCACTGCATCAGAGTGCAAGAGCGCGTCAATCTTTGAATAATTATCAAAACTCGTATCTTCGCGGAAACGAAACTCAGGCATATATTTCATTTGATTAAGATAAGGCGAAAGGCGTCCACGTATAAACTTCGCATTTGTTGCCAGCGCTTTGATGATGGGTTTTGCGTCCCCACCACCGAGCGGCGAAATATAGGCTGTTGCAATCTTAAGGTCCGGTGACATAGAGACTTCTGATATAGAGATAACCGTTTTTTCAAGAAGGTCATCTTGCACTTCGCCGCGTTGCAAAAGTTGGGTCAGTGCATGGCGTACCATTTCGCCCACGCGTAATTGCCGTTGAGACGGCCCATTAGAAGAGAATTTTGACATATATTTTTCCTTATAGTTTTTGCCCGGGATAGGACCGGACAAACCCTGTTAAAAGAAGGTATGGTTATTAAGCTTAAAGCGAGCGCTCGATATGTTCAACGCGGAAACACTCAATCACATCAGATTGTCTAATATCTTGATAGTTTTCAAATGCCATACCGCATTCCTGACCGCCCGGCACTTCAGCAACTTCATCTTTAAAGCGCTTGAGTGTTGAAAGCATGCCTTCGTGGATGACAACATTATCGCGCAGTAGACGAACACCGGAGCCGCGCTCCACTTTGCCCTCGGTCACACGACAACCAGCAACCTTACCGATTTTAGAAACGTTGAAGACTTCAAGAATTTCAGCGTAGCCAAGGAATGTCTCACGACGCTCAGGTGCAAGCATGCCAGACATAACCGCTTTCATATCATCAACCAAATCATAGATGATGGAGTAATATCTGATTTCAATGCCTTCTGCTTCTGCAGCTTCACGCGCTTGTTTATTTGCACGCACGTTGAAAGCCAAGATTGGTGCATTTGATGCGGCAGCAAGTGCAACATCAGATTCTGTGATTGCACCAACGCCGGAATGAACAACACGTGCCGCAACTTCATCTGTATTCATTTTAGCAAGTGATTGTGCAATGGCTTCTGCAGAACCTTGAACATCCGCCTTTAATACGAGCGCTGCTTCACTGAGTTCATTTGTTTGAAGCTGCGTCATCATTTGTTCAAGCGAACCGCGAGAACCTGCCTGACGTGCAACAGCTTTTTCACGTGATAGACGTTGGCGATATTCAGCAATTTCACGCGCACGCGCTTCGTTTTCAACAACACCAACACGGTCGCCGGCTGCTGGCGCGCCGTTTAAGCCTAAAATCTCAACTGGCATTGATGGCGGCGCTTCGCCAACCTGCTTACCGTGATCATCAACAAGTGCGCGGATTTTACCCCACTCGTCACCTGCAATTACAATGTCGCCTGTTTTAAGCGTGCCGCGATTAACAAGGACAGTTGCAACAGGGCCACGGCCTTTATCAAGCTTGGCTTCAATCACAACGCCTTCACCTGGACGATCAGGGTTTGCCTTAAGATCAAGCAATTCTGATTGCAGTGTAATAGCTTCAAGCAATTTATCTAAATTTGTTCCCGCAATTGCAGAAACTTCAACAGAGAGGGTTTCACCACCCATTTCTTCAACAAATACTTCGTGCTGAAGAAGTTCAGTGCGAACGCGATTTGCATCTGCTTCCGGCTTATCCATTTTATTGATCGCGACAATGATTGGCACTTCAGCTGCTTTTGCATGGCTGATTGATTCAATCGTTTGCGGCATGACGCTATCATCTGCGGCGACCACAAGAATTGCAATATCTGTAATTTGAGCACCACGCGCACGCATCGAAGTAAATGCCTCGTGACCTGGTGTGTCGATGAATGAGATCAACTGACCATCCTGCTCAACTTGGTAAGCGCCGATGTGCTGTGTAATGCCACCAGCTTCACCTGCAACCACATTTGCTTTGCGCAAAGCGTCAAGCAATGAGGTCTTTCCGTGGTCAACATGGCCCATAATGGTCACAACTGGCGGACGAGAAACAAGATCTGCATCCACGTCGGGTGCATCAAAAATACCGTCTTCAATATCACTGTCAGATACGCGTCTAACTGTATGGCCCATATCTGTTGCGATTAATTCGGCAGTATCAGCATCAATGATGTCGCCTGGCGTCATCATCTGACCTTGTTGCATCAAGAATTTGATCACATCAACAGAACGTTCAGTCATACGACTTGATAGTTCTTGAATGGTAATTGTTTCAGGCAATTGTACTTCGCGTGAGACTTTCTCTCGCGGGCCTAAGTTTTGCTGGGCTGCACGTTTTGCTTTTTCCTGACGGCGTTTTAAAGCTGCTAGAGATGGTCCGCGTTTTCCAGCGTCTTCATCAAGCGCATTGGTAAGCGTCAGTTTTGTTTTTCTGCGATCATCGCCACCTTTGGTTCTAGATGGTTTTGCAGGTTCTTCAGGCTTCTTACGTTCAAAAGGCTTAAGCTCTTTTGGTTTTGCTTCTTCGCGTGCTTTTGGCTTAACGATTGTAGCATCATCTGCCTGAGCAGCAGCTGCTGCGGCAGAAGCATCTGCTGCGGCTTTACGCTCTTCGTCTTCACGTTGAGCAGCAAGGCGTGCTTCGTCTTCAGCTTTTTTCTTTTCGTCTTCGGCTTTACGCTCAGCACGTTGCGCATCTTGCTCTTCACGGCGCTTGTTATCTTCTTTGTTACGCTTCTCGTCTTCTACTGCGCGAACTTTAGCTTCTTCAAGTGCACGTGCGCGTGCCTCAACTTCATTTTTAGAAAGGTTTGAGACAGCAGCAGCTTCACGTTGAACTTCCTTGGCAGGCGCAGGTGCAGCTGTTGGTGCATTCGCAGAAACAGGCGCTGCATCTTCTTTTGCAGCAGGTGGTGTTTCACCTGGCTTATTGATTCGTCGTTTGCGTGTTTCTACAACAACGTTTTTCGTGCGCCCATGAGAAAAATTCTGACGCACAGTTCCTTGCGAGATACCGCTACCTTTAAGTGTCAGTGTCTTTTTCTTTTCTTCGCCAGCTTCGTTGTCGCCGTTATTATCGCTCATATTCTACCTTACAAAGTTCGGTTGGCCGCTTTTTGGACCCAAACCGTAATAAAATCCAGCACTTTGTTTATCTACTATATGCTTTTTCCGGATTACGCATCCTGAAATGCAGATAGTTTGATCAAAATACCTTCCAAATTTTCCGCAATGCCACCCGACAAAACTGCTAGATGCATTGTATTTACATTCCCAAGCGCACTATCCAGTTCATCGCTTGTAAAACAATGAAACACCTTAGGTATGTCATCGCCTTCATCTTCATCAAGCGAACGAATGGCCGCTTCAAGTTTTCTTGTGCCGTCTGCCGCTGCATCCGTTGCATGTAATATAACACTTGCAGCGCCAGCGCGGACGGCATCACTCGATTTAGATTGCCCTGTAACAACACTGCTTGATTTTCGGGCTAATCCCAAAAGGCCAAGCGCTGATTGCTTTAGCAATTTTTCAATCAGCTGTGTTAGATCCTTATCTACCACAACTTTTTGTTTAAACCCACGCTGAAAATGATCTTTTGAGATCGCCTCATCAATCATTTTTTTGCTGGCCGTAACCCAAACACCGCGTCCGGGTAGTTTAAGTTTTAAATCAGGAGTTACCTGATCATTTGGCCCCAAAACAAAACGAACCATCTCATCGGGTGATTTTTCTGTTCTGGTTACAACGCATGTGCGCGGGTTCATGTCTAATGACACCAGTAGCTTTCCTCACCTCTAGAAAATTCTACCTTGTTTCTTATCTTCTTCTTGTGCTTCTTCTTCAACAACCTCTTCAGGCTCAGCGTTAGCAGCAGCAAGTTCTTCTTCGGTAACCCAACCAGCTTTTACACGGGCGGCCATTACCATTTGCTCAGCTTCAACACGAGAAATTTTAAAGCCATCCAAAATACCTTCAAAACGTTTTGTCTCGCCATCTTTACGCTCTGTCCAACCAATAAGATCATCAGCAGCGCAGCCAGCAAAGTCTTCCATCGTTTTGATAGGGTCATCGCCTTTGCCAAGTGCCACAAGCATACGCACGTTCAAGCCTTCAATTTCTAGCAGCGAATCATCAACGCCAAGCTTTTTGCGCTCGTCATCTTGTTCGTTTTCAATGCGGTCAAGATATTCTTTAGCACGTGCTTGAAGCTCTTCAGCTGTTTCATCATCGAAACCTTCAATGGATGCGATTTCCAGCATATCAACGTAAGCCACTTCTTCCATGTTGGAGAAGCCTTCCGAAGCGAGCAATTGCGCAACCATTTCATCAACGTTTAGTGCTTCCATAAAGATATTAGCACTTGCTTCAAATTCGCTCTGACGACGTTCGCTTTCGTCTTGTTCCGTCATAATATCGATATCCCAGCCAGTAAGCTGAGAAGCAAGGCGAACGTTTTGGCCACGTCGACCAATTGCAAGTGACAGTTGATCATCCGGCACAACAACTTCAATGCGTTCGGCTTCTTCGTCCAAAACAACCTTTGCAACTTCGGCAGGCTGTAAAGCGTTTACTATAAAGCTTGCGGCTTCTGGTGACCAAGGAATGATATCAATTTTCTCACCTTGCAATTCACCGACAACGGCTTGTACACGAGAACCGCGCATACCCACACAAGCACCAACTGGATCAATTGCAGAATCGTTAGAGATAACAGCAATCTTCGCACGTGAACCTGGGTCACGCGCCACAGATTTAAGTTCGATAATACCATCATAAATTTCCGGCACTTCCATCGTGAAGAGCTTGGACATAAATTGCGGATGCGTGCGCGACAAGAATATCTGCGGCCCACGTTGCTCACGGCGTACGTCATAAAGATATGCACGAACCCGGTCGCCATAACGGAAGTTTTCGCGCGGGATGGTTTCATCTCTACGGATAATCGCTTCACCACGGCCGAGATCTACAATCACATTACCATATTCAACGCGCTTTACAGTGCCGTTGATAATCTCGCCAATACGGTCTTTAAATTCGTCAAACTGACGATCACGTTCCGCGTCACGTACTTGCTGAACAATAACCTGTTTAGCTGATTGCGCAGCGATACGGCCAAAGTCCATTGGTGGTAGAGGGTCAGAAATATAGTCACCCAATTCAACACTTGGTTCTTTATCGCGAGCAAGTTCCAACGCGATTTGCGTATTGTGATCATCTACAAGTTCAACCACTTCCAACAGGCGCTTAAGATTAATGCTACCTGTCTTGGTATCAACGTTCACATGTACATTCGTGTCTTGGCCATAACGCGATTTTGCCGCCTTTTCGATGGCGTTTGCCATTGCGTTGATCACAATCTCTTTGTCGATTGCTTTTTCGCGCGCAACTGCATCTGCAATTTGCAACAATTCCAACCTGTTTGCACTGACTGCCATGATGATCTCCTGTCTCAGTTCAGTTCGGACATATCCTGCCCGCTATCTTCTATTCCATTGGCCTGTCTTAAGGCCTTGTCTCGTTTAAGTGCTTCGGTAATCAAATCATCCGTCAACACCAGTTTAGCGTCTTTAATCAAGCTCACCGGAACAATAAATTCCGGGTCTTCATCTTTTGCGGGCGCTTCACGGCGGAAGGTAACATCTTCACCTTCTACGGAAAGGATCATGCCCTTATAGCGTTTGCGCCCATTTACCATCTGTATGGTTTCAAGCTTTGCAACATGGCCTGCCCATGTGTTGAAGTCTGATACGCGCACAAGTGGGCGATCAATGCCCGGCGATGAGATTTCCAAGTGATATGCTTTATCAATTGGGTCTTCTATATCCAATATAGGCGAGATGGCACGCGATACGTTTTCACAGTCGCTTACATTCATCGTGCCGTCAGGCCGTTCAGCCATAATTTGCAAAGTACCGCCATTAATGGCTGAAAGTTTCACGCGCACAAGCCGATAGCCAAGATCTTCGATCTCCGGCTCAATGATTGCAGCAACGCGTGCTTCAACCCCTGTTTCGATAATGGTGCGTTTTTCAGTCATGAATGCCTTTACTTGGTTTTAGGCAATAAAAAAGAGCGGGGGCTGGGTAGCTCCCACTCTCGCAAACTGCCGAGAATTTGAGATATATATACGCTCTTGATTGTGATTTTGCAAGCAGAACCGTTGTCTTGTGTTTTGCGCTCATTTTGATTATGTAAATCATGCCTTGATTACAAAGCGCAGGAGAGACCAGTTTTAGCTGGCGCCGAAGGAGCAACATCCCGGAAACTCTCAGGCAAAAGGACTGTGCATTGGTTGGCAATCTGGAGAGAGATGGTAATTTGCCATCCGCCGAAGGAGAAATGATCTAGCGGATTTGTGGCTGCTGATCTCAAACTCTCAGGTTCCATGACAGATGGGAAACGTGCGGCTTTAAGCCAGATGATCAACTGTTATAGGAGCAAGAAAATGCAAAAGATCGCTGTTATTGGCGCCGGAATTACCGGCATAACGACTGCTTATTCACTTTTAGAGCGTGGCTTTGAAGTCACCGTTTTTGACCGCAACCGCTATGCGGCAATGGAAACATCTTATGCCAATGGCGGGCAATTATCAGCGTCGAACGCTGAAACGTGGAACCGCTGGGCTACCATTTTCAAGGGCATAAAGTGGATGTTCGAGCCGGGCGCGCCATTGCTTGTTAATCCAAAACCAAGTTGGCACAAATATTCCTGGATGGCAGAGTTTATGGCCAATATTCCGGGTTACAAAACCAATACAATCGACACTGTGAAGTTGGCAATTGCAGCTCGCGAGCATCTCAATCACCATGCTGAAAAAGAAGGGTTTGATTTTTCATGTGAGACACGCGGCATTCTTCATGTCTATGACGACAGAAAAGAGTTTGATCATGCAACCAAGGTCAATAAGTTATTAGAAGAGGGTGGGCTTGAGCGCCGTTATGTTGACCAAGCTGAGATTGAGAAGATTGAGCCAGCACTAAAACGAAAATTCTATGGCGGCTATTATACCGAGAGTGATTTTACCGGTGACATTCACACTTATACGCGCGGGCTGTCAAAAGCATGTGAGGGCCGCGGCGCAAATTTTTACTATGGATGTAAAGTGCGCACGCTTAAGCATGTGGATGATGGCATTGAAGTAAACTGGAAAGATGATGATGAGAACCGCACCACGCATAAGTTTGATGGTGTGGTCGTGTGCGCTGGCGTTCGTAGCCGTGATTTAGCTGCTCAATTGGGTGATCGCATCAATATTTATCCGGTTAAAGGTTATTCGATCACGGTGAACTTGAATGATAAAGAGAGCCAAGAGGCCGCCCCGTGGGTAAGCTTGCTGGATGATCAGGCTAAAATCGTCACCAGCCGCTTGGGCAAGGATCGCTTCCGCGTTGCGGGCACTGCTGAATTTAACGGCTATAATCTCGACATACGCGATGACCGCATCAAGCCTCTCATCAAATGGTGTGAGAAACTCTTCCCTGAAATGTCGACCGAATATGCCGTGCCATGGGCTGGCCTTCGCCCGATGATGCCAAACATGCTACCAAAAGTAGGCGCGGGCAAAAAGCCAGGCGTATTCTACAATACCGGCCATGGACATCTAGGCTGGACGTTATCAGCTGCAACCGCGGAGATCATTGCTGAGAATGTGATGGCACGAAAAATGAGGAATGTGGGCTAGGGTGATTTTGAGATTTTGGGAATGTCTGCTTAGAGCCCAAACTAACGGATGCTGTGCTTGGTAAGAATGGCAGCTTCGCCAAACCGCTCCCGATACTCAGTTGGTAGAATGCCAAGTAGTTTCACGAAACTCCGTCGCATTTTCTGTTCGTCAGTGAACCCTGAACGAGATGCAATTTCTTTGATCGACTTTCTGCTCCCCTCCAAGTACACTCGCGCGACGGAAAGACGCCGCTCTTCGACAAAGCGCGAGGGTGACAGACCAAATTCGCTCAGGAAATCGCGATGAAGTGTACGTTCGGTGGTGCCAACAAAGTCGGCCATTCTTGAAACGCTCCAATGAGCTGTTGGGTCCTGCTCGATGTGACTGTAAAGGTTACACAATCGTTTGCTCGATGTGGATTGGGCCTTGAGTGGTTCAGAGTATTGCGATTGACCACCCTGCCTTTTCATGAAGACCACCATTTCGCGAGCGACAGCTAGCGCTACTTGTCGGCTATGATCCGTCTCAACGAGTGAGAGGGCAAGGTCGATCCCGGTCGTTATACCTGCCGAGCAATGATACTTCCCGTCGATTGTGAAGATCTCGTTAATGCGCCAGTCCACACCCGGAAACCGTCTGCGGATGAGGTCGGAGCGCTCCCAATGCGTGGTCGCAACTCTTCCATCCAACAGCCCTGCCGATGCGGTGAGGAGACTCCCCGAGCAGATTGAGACAAACCGCACCACATCTGGCTCGATCGATTGCAGAAACGTTTTGAGTGAACTGTCTGCAAGACGTTGGTCGACCCCAGGACCGCCAGGAACAACAAGCAAGTCGGGGGCGGATACAGAGGCAAAAG
>CAZXZQ010000014.1:0-19135 GCA_964645215.1 uncultured Rhizobiaceae bacterium
TAATTTCAAACAGTTTGAAGCACATGTGGATGACGCTGTTCGCGCGGCGGCTCCTGGCTCAAAATAATTATATAATTGATGCATTTTTGTTGATTGGTTTGGCTTGCCATGCCACTCTTACCCTATATTTACATAGGGAGTTTACGCATGGGCATTTTTGATTTTGTAAAGTCAGTAGGCAAGCAACTTGGCATTGGCAGTGAGGAAACACCACCGGAAGCTGGTGATCTTAAAAAAGAGCTGGACAGCCATAAACTTGGTACTGAAAAAGTTGAAGTTGTTGTTGAAGGCGATAAAGCCATTATCAAAGGCGAGGTTGCAGACCAGTCTGTCTTTGAAAAGGCAATCATGGCCATAGGCAATACATTGGGCGTTTCACAGGTTGAAGCTGCGGAAGTTACGATTGCAGATTCTGCAGCAGCTGGCGTTGATGCGCCTGTATTCCATGAAGTTAAGAAGGGCGACACGCTTTGGGCAATCTCAAAAAGAGCCTATGGCAATGGCGCAAAATATGAAGCTATTTTTGAAGCCAATCGTCCAATGTTAAGTGATCCTGATAAAATTTATCCAGGCCAAATGCTTCGCATTCCGCCGCTCGACTAAATTTCATATTCAAGTTGAAGTTTTAATGCCCTGTTGGCTTCGCCTGCAGGGTATTTTAATTTTTGCCAAACAGAATATCGAGTATTGTTCTGGGTTTTTTACGCTCGCCAACATTGCCTGAGGGTCTTGGTTCGCCGTCAATCTCTGAGAGTTTTTTGCGGCGGGGTTGCGTAGATGTCTGTTCCCCATTTTGACCACCATTTATGGTTTGCGAAGGTTTTGGAATTGCAGCAATCTGAGGCTCCGGCACATAATTACCCGGCAATGGAGCAGCCGGTACGCCATCAAGAGCATATGCCATAAATGTCTGCCAACTCGCAGCAGGCAGGGAACCACCTGTTACTTTTTTGGTTGGCGTGCTGTCATCATTACCGTACCAAATGCCAGTGACAAGATTGGATGTATATCCAACAAAAAGCCCATCACGAGAATTTTGCGTTGTGCCTGTCTTACCAGCCACTTCATGGCCTTTGATGCGTGCAGCTTTTGCGGTACCTTTTGTAACAACGTTTTTCATCATCGCATTCATCATGCCTAGTTCTCTTGGGTAGACAACGGTTTGAGCATCAGGTGAACCGCGCTCATAAAGTACATTGCCGTCTAAGTCTGTGATCCGGCGAATGAGATAGGGTTTGACGGCTTCACCGCCATTAGCAAATGGTGCATAGGCGGCTGTGAGCTCCATCAGTGAAACTTCTGATGTGCCAAGCGCAATCGATGCATTTGCTTTTAGTTTAGAGCCGATGCCCAAGCGTCTTGCAGTTTCGACCACTTTCTTAGGGCCGACTTCCATCACCATTTGTGCAGCAACAGTGTTGAGTGACTTTGCAAGCGATACATCAAGCGTAACGGGTCCGCGATATTTACGGTCATAATTGACAGGTTTCCAATTACCAATCCGCACTGGTGCATCTTGGCGCACAGATTCTGGCGTGCGCCCAGCTTCAAGGGCTGCAAGATAGACAATAGGTTTGAAAGCAGAGCCGGGCTGACGTTTAGCATCTATGGCTCGGTTAAACTGGCTTTCAGAATATTCCTTGCCCCCAACAACTGCACGTATAGCGCCGTAGGGCGACATTGCAACCAAGGCGCCTTGGCTTACTTTTTTAGCTTTTTGGTTTTTGGCTAATGTGTCACGAATAACCTTGCCGGCTTGCGCTTGGAGTGAGAAATTAAGCGTCGTATCAACAATGATATCATCACGCATTTCGCCGATTAGTTTTGGAATTTGCTTGATAACAATATCAGCTGCGTAATGTTCTGAGCCGCTCCAGAAACGTTTTGCTTTCTGCGCTTTCATGGAACGTGCTTTATCTGCTTCGCTTTCCGTGATGAAATTCGAACGTTTCATCGTGGAAAGCACTACTTTAGCGCGGGCAGATGCCAGTTCAGGATTTTTAGCCGGTGACAATCGAGAAGGTGCTTTTAAAAGACCCGCAAGAAGAGCGGCCTCAGCCAAATTCACATCGCGTGCTGATTTACCGAAATATCTGCGAGATGCTGCATCTACGCCATATGCGCCTGAACCAAAATAAACGCGGTTTAGGTACATTTCTAAAATCTGATCTTTCGAGAATTCAGATTCAAGCCAAAACGCCATGATCAGTTCTTGAACTTTTCGCTCTAGTGTGCGCTCTGGTTTCAGAAATATGTTTTTGGCTAATTGTTGTGTGAGCGTTGATCCACCTTGTACTAATTTGCCTGCAATCGCATTGCGCACCATGGCACGCGTAAAACCAATTGGATCAAACCCAAAATGCGAGTGATAGCGTCGGTCTTCAATCGCAATCACGGCCATCGGAATATAAGGTGAAATTTCTGATAGGCGTGCTACCGCACCACCGGTTGCGCCACGATTGGCAATAAGCTTGCCATTCACAGAAAGAATTTTTGCGTTGGGCGGACGCTTCGGAATTTCCCAACTCGCAGAACTTGGCAGTTTCGCTGCATAGTAGCCAACAAGACCTGTTAGACCGATGCCTGCCCACAAGCCAAAAACCAGGCCCCAATAGGTGAGCTTGCCAAATAGCCAGAAAAATCCTCTGCGTTTGGTGCGTTGCTTTTTATTTTTACGCCGTGCAGGACCTGACTTGGCAGAGCGCTTACGCTCATTACTCTTCTTTTGTTTTGAAACGCGGGTGTTTTGGCCGTCAGGCAATGTGCGATCCGCAGAACTCATACGCATTCCAGAACCAGTTCTTTTAACGGGTGCGTCAAACGTCGGTTCAATTCTGCCAGGTTTTTGGCGCTTTGCCATGTCAGCGGATTTCCATTTAATCAAAGTTAAGTTTCGATGAACAATAAATCCGGCAATTTAATGGTCAGTAAAGATTAGACAAAAATTTCACTTTTATGTGAGAAAAATCAGAATTTAAGGGTTTCTTAGCCTTCAAATGGTCTTCTGTTGCTAGTTTTGAACGCTCCCAAGCACATAGATTGGAACTCCAATGGCAAATCTTGCTTTAAAACCAGAAACCATCGCAAATAGCGGCCGTATTGATTGGGTCGATTATGCAAAGGGTTTTTGCATTATTTTCGTAGTTATGATGCATTCGACGCTGGGCGTTGAAAAGCATGCTTTTGAAAAAGATTTGGTGGAGCTTGGTACAACAGGGTGGATGAATTACATCGTCACCTTTGCACGTCCTTTCCGCATGCCAGACTTCTTCTTGATCTCTGGCCTTTTCTTAGGACTGGTGATTGCACGGTCTTGGTCTCGATATCTTGACCGTAAAGTCGTTCACTTCGCATATTTTTATATTCTCTGGCTTTTAGTTCAATTCGCCTTCCGTTCGATTGGCTGGATTGGTGAAGGTTTGGGGCCTGTCGATATTGCAGGCAAGTTTTTATTCGCCTTTGTCGAACCTTATGGCACGCTTTGGTTTATCTATATGTTGCCGGTTATGTTTTTAGCAGCGCGTCTGCTGGAAAAAGTAAATTGGGTGATTGTGCTGGCCGCTGCTGCAATTTTAGAAATTTTGCCAATTCATACAGGCAGTGTCTTGGTGGATGAATTTGCTGCACGCTTTGTATATTTCTTTGCAGGTTATGCATTAGCGCAACCAATTTTCCAACTTGCTGGTTGGGCGCGTGACAATGTGGGCAAAGCGCTTGCATATCTAGGCGTATGGGCCGTAATCAATGCCTTCTTTACCTTTACTGCAATTCCTGCATCGCTTGCAGGGATCATCAAAAGCCTTGGCCGCGATGTGCCTGATCATATGGCAGTATTACCAATTGTCTCACTTGCTTTGGGTGCGGCAGGTGCGGTTGCAGTTGTGTGTTTATGTGCAGTTCTTTCTCGCTTTAAAGTGGCAGGGTTCTTACGCTATTTAGGCAGCCATTCAATTGTGGTTTATCTGGCGTTCTTCTTGCCAATGATTATCACACGTGAAGTGTTGTTCCGTTTTGCACCATGGATGGACCTTGGTACGATGTCTCTGATCGTATTGCTGGCAAGTGTAATAGGCCCAGTAATCGCCTATGAATTCACACGTATTACCGGCTGGTTTGGCTTCTTCTTCTCACGTCCTGATTGGGCTTGGACGGACAGTAAAGGCACTGCGAAAGAAGCCAAAGCATCTATCCAAGCGGCTGAATAATTATTCTGCGAGCGTTTTCATAATGCGTGCCCAGGAACGGGTGCCTTTATGAAAGCTTGTAAGTTCATATTTTTCATTGGGTGAATGAATACGGTCATCATCAAGGGCGTATCCTACAAGCAATGATTTCATGCCGAGAATATCTGCAAAATCACCAACCACCGGAATAGAGCCACCCATTGCGGTGAGTGCGGTTTCATTGCCCCATTCTTCCGTGAGTGCAGTTGCTGCCTTTTGCATTTCAGGCATATCATAGCCTAAATGCACTGCAGGGCTTGCCCCATGTTCTTCAAACTTCACGCTGCAATCAGAAGGCAATGCATCTTCAACATATTTGCGAAAGCTTTCCCGAATTTTATGCGGGTCTTGTGTGCCAACAAGGCGAAAGGAGACTTTTGACGAAGCAATGGCTGGAATAACGGTTTTAAATCCTTCACCAGTATAGCCGCCCTCTATGCCGTTAAACTCGCAAGTTGGTCGCGCCCAGACCTGTTCAAGAACAGAACGGCCCTTTTCTCCGGCAGGAATTGAAAGGCCGATCTCTCCTAAAAATTCTTTTTCTGAGAACCCAAGGCCATCCCACATTTCTTTTATTTCATCAGGCGTTTCTGGCACCCCATCATAAAAGCCTGGCACAGTGACGCGGCCATCATCGTCATGAAGGCCTGCAAGAACGCGTGATAAAATGCGTATCGGGTTAGCAGCAGCTGAACCATACATGCCGGAGTGCAAATCTCGTGAAGCAGCCTGAATGGTAATTTCCTCGCCAAGCAATCCGCGCAACGCAGTCGAGATTGCAGGCGTCTCGCGGTTCCACATGCCTGTGTCACATACAAGCGCGTAATCCGCTTTAAGCTCATCAACATTTTCTTTCAAAAATGGAATAAGCGATGGTGAGCCAGATTCTTCCTCACCTTCGAAGAAAATAGTTACTTTAATCGGCAAGCTGCCAGTTTCAGATTTCCATGCACGGCATGCTTCGACAAAGGTCATTAACTGGCCCTTATCATCAGACGTGCCACGCCCAACAAGCTGTTTGCTGCCATCGGGCATATCTTTCACGCGCGGAGAAAATGGCGGTTCGTCCCAAAGGTCCAAGGGGTCAACTGGCTGCACATCATAATGGCCATAAAAAAGAACATGCGGCGCGCCTTCAGGCCCAGCATGGTGGGCTACGACCATTGGGTGACCGGGTGTTTCTCTTTTAGATGCTTCAAACCCGATTGATTTCAAATCCTCAACCAGCCAATCAGCAGCCTTTGCGCATTGGTCTGCATATTCAGGATCGGTGGAAATACTTTCTATGCGAATGAGATCAAATAGCCGTTCAACAGCCGCATTTAAATTTCCATCAATTGAACTAAGAACTTTTTCCAAATCAGCCATTACAAAATCTCCCTTTGAACCAAATGTAGAGATTAGTTTTAGAGCTGTCATGCACAAAGATATATTTTTGGTGAGAGTGGTTGACCGGATCGTCACCTGAGTCGGCGGGTGGGGGTGACGATCCGTATCAACTATGAGGCATTTCAGTTTAGGGGGGACTGAAAAGCCTGACCGGATATGAAGTCTAGGGGGAGACTTGCCCGATCACTTGTGTTTAACAAGTAATAATAATATTGACCTTGAGTTGCACTTTTACAAGTTACAAGTTGGTAACGTTGTGTCACGCGTGATAACGTAACTGTGAAAAATCTATAAGAGTTTGATATTGTTATGAAACATGACTTTCCAGCTAAAATAACATGGACCGGAAACCGGGGAACAGGTACATCTGCCTATAAAGCATATGACCGAACATGGGATATGGTCACAACCGGTAAAGCGGTCGTGCATTGTTCTAACGATCCGTTACTGGGTGGAGACCCGTCAAAGTACAATCCAGAGGACATGTTAATAGCCTGCGTCGCCTCCTGTCACATGCTTTGGTACTTGCATTTATGCTCTCAGGCTGGCGTCACGGTTATAGCCTATGAAGACAATCCTGTTGGTATTGGTGAAAGCGCGCCTGATGGTTCAGGCAATTTTGTGGAAGCTATTCTTTACCCTAAAATAACAATCACGGCTGACAGCGATCCTGACAAAGCACGTCAATTACATGATGAAATCCATAAAGTGTGCTTCATTGCCCGCTCAGTAAATTTCCCCGTGCGTTATGAAGTAGAGATCGTATCTGAATAATAATTGGTTTACGCAATCATTATCGCTTGGTAAACAGCCTGACTGCTATTCTATATAGTTTCTTCAGATAAATTTTGTTAATCGCTGTTACTTACTCTGGCTAGAATTAATAATCAGGGTATTAACATGGCGAACCAATTTACCCATTATGAAGGGCTTTCTCTAGCCATATTGGACATTCTCCCAAATCCGGTTCTCATTAAAGATTCTGAGACTCGTTATTTTTGGGTAAATCGCGCATTTGAAGATTTGTTCGGTGTCGAGAGAGATAAAATTCGAGGTCATCTGGATAAAGAACTCTTCCCTGACCGTCAGGTTGCACAATGTAACGGTGGTGATCTGCGTGTTCTTGAGACAGGTGAAGTAGATGAGGCTACAGAAGAAGTTTATAGAAAAGATGGCACCCCTTGTGAGACCATCACACGTAAAAGTCGTCTGATACTTGATTGCGGAACTACATTCCTAGTGGGTGTTATGCACGATGTAACGGAAGTATATATGGCTGCGCGTCTGTTAGAGGAAAACTCTGCTAAACTTCGTACTCTGGCGAATACTGATTCAATGACAGGCTGTATGAACAGGCGTGCGTTGTTCAAATCATTTGAAGATAAGGAAAATTCGATTGGTGGGTTGCTTGCTATGGACATAGATTTATTCAAGTCAGTGAATGATACATATGGTCACGACATGGGTGACGCTGCGATCGTTAATTTTGCAGAAACCATCCGCAAACAATTACGTGAGGAAGATATGTTTGCGCGTATTGGCGGCGAAGAGTTTGTTGTTTTCATGCCTGGCATCAATGAGCAAAACCTTGAAACGGCAGCTATTCGCATTCGTGAAGCAATTGAAAATACGCCTCTAGAGTATGAAGGGTATACAGTCCCGATGACCGTTAGCATCGGGGGTAGTATTGCTAATAAGGAAAGTGCGACCAAATCGATTGATGAAATGCTTAAAGAAGCAGATAAACTCCTTTACGTCGCAAAACATTCTGGCAGAAATTGTTATAAGTTGGCAGCTTAAGTCACTAATAGCGCCTCTTTTACAAAGTGCATTCGGTCTTGGCCGAAGAATAATTGCCCATCGACAATGAAGCTTGGTGCGCCAAAGAGCCCCTTGTTCACCGCTTCTTCTGTTGCGGTGATTAGGCCTTGTTTGATATCAGGGTCGTTGATCTTATCGCCAAACTCTGCCGGGTCAATGCCAGCTGATGCGACGACACCAGCAACGGTTTCCATGTCGGTCATGTCTTTATCCGAAACCCACATACCATCAAAAATGGCGTTACCAAGTGCTGCAAAATTAGCATGGTCCTTATAAGCTAAAAGCCCGCGTTGCAGGTAAAGCGTGTTGACCGGGAACTTTGAGTTCATCTTAAGCGGCGCGCCGTATTGTTTAGCCCAGAGCGCCAAGTCACCCATCATCCACTTGCCTTTGGCGGGCACGGAAACCGGCGTTGCATTGCCGGACGCTTTAAAAACACCGCCAAGCAATATGGGCCTATAATGTATAGAAGCGCCAGTTTCTTTCAGTAGTTTAGGCATTTGCGTCCAAGCGAGATAAGCGGTTGGGCTACCAACATCAAAATAAAAGTCGAGGGTTTTCGTCATATTAAAAACTTTCAATCCAGGGTCTTAAATCAATTTCATGCGTCCACGCATCTCTTGGTTGAGAATGCACGTGCCAATAATTTTCTGCAATATGCTCTGGGTCTAAAATGCCGTCTTCATCCTTTTTTGCATAAGCCTGTGGCCAAAACTCGCGGATAAATTCCGTATCTATTGCGCCATCAATGATGAAATGCGCAACATGAATGCCCTTCGACCAAAGTTCACGCGCGAGCCCTTGCGTCATGCCTCGAAGCGCAAACTTGGCACTCGCAAATGCCGCACCTCCTGCATAGCCTTTCATGCTGGCGGAAGCGCCAGTTACGAGAATACTTCCCTTGCCTCGCGGTGTCATATGCCGTGTGGCTTCACGGCATGTCAGGAAACCTGCAAAACAGGCAAGTTCCCAAATTTTAGTAAACTTACGCACTTCGATTTCAGCAAAAGGAAAGCGCACATTAGCGCCAATGTTGAAGACAACCACATCAAGCGGTGCAATCTCATTTTCAATTTGATTGAAAAGCGCCACCATTTCATCTTCTTTGCGAGCGTCACAGCCGATAGGCACAACCTCGCCGCCTTCATCGCGAATTTCTTTCGTTAAATCATCAAGGTGTTCAAGTTTGCGGCGTACCGGCACAACAATATAGCCCTCGCGCGCAAATCGTTTAGCAATCGCACCGCCTGTAGCATCCCCAGCACCAATCACAAGACATGCTTTTTTGTCTTTGTTAAATTTATTCTGTGCCAAGTTCGTCACTCCTATGGTCAATGCTTGCCAGTCAGCTTAAACTTAGCATGAAATAATTTTTCCTGCGGAGCAATGAAAATGAAACAAGGTGATCACCTATTTTTGGTCGATGGATCAGCCTATATCTTCCGCGCCTATCACGCTTTGCCGCCGCTGACGCGCAAATCAGATGGTGTGCCTGTGGGTGCTGTATCAGGCTTTTGCAACATGCTCTGGAAACTGGTGCAAGAAGCGCGCAACACATCGGTTGGCATTGTGCCAACGCATTTCGCGGTGATTTTTGACTATTCCTCCAAGACGTTCCGTAATGAAATTTATCCTGAATACAAAGCGAACCGTGATGCGCCGCCGGAAGATTTGCGCCCGCAATTTGGGCTTATCCGTCAGGCAACGCGTGCGTTTAATCTGCCCTGTATTGAAACGGAAGGCTTCGAGGCCGATGACATTATTGCCTCCTATGCCAAAGAGGCCGCAGCCGTTGGCGGAGATGTGACGATCATTTCTTCGGATAAAGATTTGATGCAACTCATCACCCCAAATGTCATTATGTATGACACAATGAAAGACCGTCGTGTCGGTATCAAAGAAGTGCATGAGAAGTTTGGTGTTGGCCCGGAAAAAATGATTGATCTTCAATCTTTAGCGGGCGATTCCACGGATAATATTCCAGGTGTTCCGGGCATTGGCCCGAAGACGGCGGCGCAATTGCTCGATGAATATGGCGATCTTGAAACACTGCTCGAACGTGCTGGGGAAATTAAGCAAAACAAGCGCCGCGAAAACCTGATTGAACATGCAGATCTTGCTCGTATTTCAAAACAACTTGTGACGCTCAAAGATGATGTGGCATTGGATGTGCCGCTTGATGGTCTCGTGCTGGGAGAGCCAAACGGCCCTAAACTAATCTCTTTCCTTAAGGCAATGGAGTTTACATCCATCACACGTAAAGTTGCAGAGGCAACTGATACGGATGCAAGTGCGGTGGAGGCAGATGAAATTTCTGTCGATGGTTTTGAAAATACGCGTGGCCCCGATTTGGATGCAGCTAGTTCTGATAATGATGTTGCTGCAGCAGGTGGCAATACGCCGGAAGATTTCGCGCAAGCAAGGTCAGCCAAAGCACTTGCTCAAAAAATCAATCCAGACGCTTATGAATGTGTGATGGATGAGGTAAGTCTCCAAAACTGGGTTCAGAAAATTTATGAAGCTGGCCTTGTTGCAATTGATACGGAAACCACATCGCTTGACCCAATGGCAGCGGAACTTGTTGGCATCTCACTTGCAACGAACGCAGGTGAAGCCTGTTACATTCCGCTCACTCACAAGTCAGGGCAGGGGGACTTGCTCGGTGGTGGTCTTGTGGAGGGGCAAATTTCAACGGCCCGCGCAATCGAAATTCTAAAACCTGTTTTGGAAGATTTTTCAATTCTGAAAATCGGCCAGAACATGAAATATGATTGGCTTATTCTCTCTCAGCACGGCATTGAGATGGCAGGCCTAGATGACACGATGCTCATGTCTTATGTGCTTGATGCTGGCCGCGAGAAACATAATATGGATGATCTTGCCAATAGGCTGTTAGGTCATGAATGCATTTCTTATAAAGAGCTTACCGGTACAGGAAAATCTGCGATTACGTTTGACTTTGTTGAACTTGAAAAAGCCACTCGATACGCGGCAGAAGATGCAGATGTAACGTTACGCCTTTGGCAGGTTTTAAAACCACGTCTTGTGGCTGAAGGCATGGTGGATGTCTATGAACGGCTTGAACGCCCGCTTATTGATGTTGTTGCCAAAATGGAACAGCGCGGCATTTCAGTTGACCGTCAAATTCTCTCTCGCCTCTCTGGTGAATTGGCGCAGGCGGCAGCTGGTCTTGAGGCGGAAATCCATGAAATTGCGGGTGAGAATTTCAACATCGGGTCGCCGAAACAATTGGGGGAAATCCTGTTTGGTAAAATGGGATTGCCGGGGGGTAAGAAAACCTCAACCGGTCAATATTCAACCTCTGCACAAGTGCTGGAAGATTTAGCAGCGGAAGGTCATGAACTGCCACGCAAGATTGTTTTCTGGCGGCAACTCTCCAAGCTTAAATCCACTTATACGGATGCGCTACCCGGTTTCATCAATCAAGATACCAAACGCGTTCATACGTCTTATTCCATGGCGTCAACGTCGACGGGGCGTTTTTCATCCTCTGATCCGAATTTGCAAAATATTCCTATCCGTACCGAAGAAGGTCGCAAGATCAGAACGGCCTTTATAGCTGATAAAGGCAATAAGCTCGTCTCCGCAGATTATAGCCAGATTGAATTGCGTATCTTGGCGCATATTGCAGATATCAAACAATTGCGTCAGGCTTTTGCAGATGGGCTTGATATTCACGCCATGACCGCGTCCGAGATGTTCAATGAGCCAATCGAAGGCATGGATCCGATGATCCGCCGCCGCGCCAAGGCCATTAATTTTGGCATTATCTATGGCATATCTGCCTTCGGTCTTGCGAACCAGTTAGGGATTAGCCGCACCGAAGCAAGCGACTATATCAAAATGTACTTTGAGCGCTTTCCCGGCATCAAGGATTATATGGAAGCAACAAAGGAATTTGCGCGCGAACATGGCTATGTGGAAACGGTGTTTGGTCGCCGGGCGCATTACCCAGAGATAAAAGCACCAAATCCGCAAATGCGAGCTTTTAATGAACGCGCCGCAATCAATGCGCCGATACAAGGCTCAGCTGCCGATGTCATCCGCCGCGCCATGGTGCGCATGGACGATGCGCTTGCTGAAGATAATCTCTCAGCAAAAATGCTTCTACAGGTGCATGACGAATTAATTTTCGAAGTACCTGAAGATGAAGTTGATCAAACAATTGAGCTTGTATCAAACGTGATGGAAAAGGCCTCTCTTCCATCACTTCAATTAGCAGTGCCACTCAAAGTAGATGCGCGCGCTGCAGACAATTGGGACGAAGCGCATTAAAAAAGCCCGGGCAAATTGACCGGGCTTTCAAAAAGTAGGGATGCGAATTGCGTCTACTCAAGAATTAAACGTTTAAGCAGTTCAATCTCATGCGCAAGCTTTTGGTCTTCGGACGTGAGATGTTCAATCTTCCGCACCGCATGAAGCACAGTTGTGTGGTCTCTGCCACCAAAGCGTCTGCCAATTTCGGGCAGCGAGCGAGGTGTCATAACCTTTGCGAGATACATAGCGATCTGACGCGGTCTCACAATCACACGCGTGCGGCGGTTCGACAGAAGGTCATTCTTCGAAACGTTAAACTGACGGGCAACAATGCGTTGAATGTCTTCAATACGAACGCGTTTATTATCCGCAGATTTAACCAGATGAGCCAAGATTTTATCAAGCTCTTCAAGGCTCATATTCCCCTCAGAGAATTGATGCTGAATAAGCAACTGATTGAAGGCGCCTTCGACATCACGGCCACTGCTTGCAACTTGACGTGCCACATAGTGAAGAATGTCTTCAGGAATTTCGAGGCCCGGTTGATCTTGCTGTGCACGTGCATAACGGGTGTTGAGAATTTGCTTACGCATCTCATAGTCCGGCATGCCAATCTCAAGCATCACGCCACCTTTGAGGCGAGAACGAACACGCTCATCGAGACTTTCAAGCTCGGTTGGTGGACGATCTGCTGCAACAACCACTTGGCGTGCGCTGTCAATTAGATCATTTAAAAGGTGACAGAACTCAGCCTGAATTGCCTTGCCCTGCAGGAACTGAAGATCATCAATCAGCAGAAGGTCAATGTCGCGGAGTGACTCTTTAAGTGTCAGAGCTGTTTTATCACGAATGGCAGATGCAAATCGCCACATAAAGTATTCTGCCGTGAGATACAGCACTTTAGATTTAGGGTTTTTAGCACGCGCACGGCTGGCAATTGCCTGAAGCACATGGGTTTTGCCCAAACCAACACCTGCATGAATGATAAGCGGGTTAAACTGAGATGTATTAATGTCATCTGCAATGCTTGTTGCCGCAGCAAATACAACACGATTAGAGCTGCCTTGAATAAAGCTGTCAAACGTATGCTTATGGTCAAGCGGTGATCCAGAGAAGCCCGTTGTTTGTTCCATGGGTCTTTGGTTGTTACGGCTATCTGTAATCCGCAATGGTGTAGACATTGTGCCATGTTTTGCAGATGCGTTTTGCCCTTTATTGCCATCTGCAATTTTGTTTTCTTCACTTGCAAGTGTCGGCACAACCGGTTTTCTGATTGTCACATCCACACGCAATACTGATGTGTCTTCTGCTTGCCATAGTTCAAGAAGTTTCTCTTGGTATTTCGATGCAATCCAATTTTTAAGAAAACGAGTTGGAACGCTTAAATAAACAACGCCTCCTTCAAGTGTATGAAATTTTAAACGCTTGCACCACGTGTTGAATACATCAGCACCTAATTGCGCTTGTAATTGCTTGCTAATGCGCTCCCATGATTTTGCATGCGCTTTGTTATGGTCTTTCCCCTCGCCCATAATGCCTCCTCTTAAAGCTTTATTATTGTCACAAGGTTTCCCCGAGCCTTGCATTATTTTGTCAGCTAAACTTGCAACATCTTGCATTGAATTGTTGCTCGTATCAACCCGGTCGATCCCCGTTGAGCTAAGATGCTCATTATTATTGTCTTCGGTAAACGAAGTCCGCATTTTGTCTAACCCTTGTCCCTGCCAATCTCGGCAATTCTTTATTTAGTGAAGCCCTGTTTCAGGGTCTTATTTTTGTTTCCACGGAAGGCCGTCAGCCTTCCATCCTTGAAGGTTGCCGCGATGTCCATTTTCGTCTGGGTTACCTTCAAACCCACCCAGGACATTAAACGCATTTGTATATCCTTCCGCAGTTGCAGCTTCTGCTGCTGCTATGCTGCGTACGCCGGAACGACATAGAAAATAAAGTTTGGCGCTTTTGTCAGCTCCAGCTTCATTTACGTGTTGACTTACTTGCTCAACAAAAGACGCATTAACTGCCATCTGAGGATATTGTTGCCAGTCTATGAGAATGACATTCTTATCCGTTGCAGTAATGTCGGGGGCACCAACAAACGCCCATTCAGCTTTTGTGCGAACATCAATCAGGAGTGCTTTATCGTCGTCCTGCAATGTCTTCCAACATTCTGAACAACTAACATCCCCTGCATATGACATGGCAAACTCCAACCGTTTAGCTGATCACACGGTGACAGCTATTGTCTTCTTCAAAAATAGTGAACGCCCACTTTGAACGGTAAAACCGCCTTGGACCGGAAATGTGAAAAATACTCACGATAGCTAGTTAAAAACAGAAGTTGATATGATGATAGTCATATCAGGTTTTTTATCTCTTTGATGTTTGATATTAACATTTAGGTTCAAACATTATTTATTATTTTATCGAGAAAAAATGTAGTCTCTGTTCTATCTGCCCCTTGCTCCGTTCTTCATTTCCTAGATGAACCTACAAGACGAAATTTGACTCTGCAATAGCCTTTGGTAAACAAATTATTAACAAAATTTTTTTTCTTTTTTTTTTGCCAAACGCAAAAAACTAAAAGCTAAATGAATCAGTATTTTACTCAAAATAGAATCAGGTTACGTAAGAATTTTAAGCGTAAAAAAAATTATTTCCAAAATATGTACTTGACAGAAAGATAGGCATATCTAGGTCTGTTGTATTTTTTGACTACTGTATAAGTGTATGAAAAATATGAAAAAAATCAAATAAGAGTTTGACGTTCTAGAAATCTTGAAAATTAATGTGAAAGTTTTGTGATGCCATTATTACTCAGGAATTTACTCAAAAAAAATCCAGCACTTGGCTGGATTTTGAAATTCTTAGATTTTTTAAAAGCTTATGCGCCAATTTTTTTCACACTTGCTGAAAGACGAGAGATCTTGCGAGCGGCTGTGTTCTTTTTCATGACCCCTTTTGTGACTGAACGCATGATTTCTGGCTGTGCTGCTTTCAGTGCTGCGTTTGCTGCATCCTTGTCTCCACCTGTAACGGCTTCTTCAACTTTGCGGATAAATGTACGAACGCGCGTGCGTCTTGATTTGTTTACTTCTGTACGGCGCGCAAGTTTGCGAACGGCCTTTTTTGCTGATGCTGTATTTGCCATATTCAGGCTTTCCTATTCTAATGCTACTTATAAGACATGTTATTGTCGGCTGTTGTCTCAAGCAAATTCTCTTAATAGAATTCAGGAAAAGAGACAGGCCCATTTAAAATGCCTGTAAATTTTGTGCTTACATATAGGGAATCCACGATTACGTCAATGGATAATCGCCAGTTTGATCTATCTTTGACATGATGGACAATAAAAGGTTGATCGTCCTGATTGAACGATCCGTTGGATGTGTGATGTGCAGCCGCTATTGTTACATTCTTTACCTTCGCGGCCATAGACATTAAATGAATGTTGAAAATAGCCCATTGATCCATCTGTTTGTTTGTGGTCGCGCAAGGAAGAGCCGCCTGCTTCTATAGCGTCAGCGATTATTTCTCTGATGCTCGTTGCCAGCAATTCAGAGCGCTGCGTTGCTTTGCCCCCTTTTTTGGCAATCGTAGAAGCCTTGCGTTTGGGTGAAAGTCCTGAACGCCAAAGTGCCTCGCAGACATATATATTGCCAAGTCCTGCAATAAGGCGCTGGTCAAGAAGTGCGGCTTTAAGAGGAGCGGATTTAGTTTCGAATAAAGAAGCCAATAACTCACCATCAAGCGCATTGCCTGTTGGCTCCACGCCTACATTCGCAAAATGTTTATGGGTGTCCATTTCAGAACGAGGAATAAGATCCATATAACCAAAGCGTCTGGGGTCATTATAAATAACCTGCGCTGCACCATGCTTAGTCTCAAGACCAAAGATTACGTGATCATGTTTTCTGGCGTCACATCGTGGATGATAAAATACACCCGGCAATGTATGCCCTTTTTCAAGCTCCACGCGAAATGAACCGGACATGCCTAAATGCATGACCAGCACGTCATCACTATCAAGATCGACAACCAGATATTTAGCCCGGCGGCCAACAGATGTAATCTTGCGCCCCTCAAGTCGTTCAACAAACTTATCAGGAAATGGAAATCTTAAATTGGGTCGATTAATGACAGCATCCGTAATCATGCTCCCCTCCATCACGGGTGCCAGACCACGTCTTACGGTTTCAACTTCTGGTAATTCAGGCATCGCGACAATTTAACCCTGCTTAAAATCTGCTCATGAAATAGGTTTGGTTTGTTCTTATATATGTTGTAAACCAAACAAATGAAAACCATGGATAAATTATATGTCTAATGCACGCACAACAAAAGAAGAGGAAATGGAAACCTCTTTCGGCTTTAACCAAGTCAATGCAGGTGAAAAGCAGCCGCTTGTAAATAATGTCTTTCACAATGTGGCAAGCCGCTATGACATTATGAATGATTTCATGTCTGTTGGCATGCACAGACTATGGAAAGATGCGATGGTTTCTTCTGTCGCGCCACCAAGGAATAACCAGAAGGAATGGAAGTCATTAGATGTGGCTGGCGGCACGGGTGACATTGCGTTTAGAATTGTTGAGCGCGGTGGCGCTAAAATCCATACCACCGTTTTTGATATTAATTCTTCCATGCTGGAAGTGGGCGAGCAACGCGCCCAGAAAAATGGTCTTGCAGACAAACTCACGTTCGTTGAAGGCAATGCAGAAGAGCTTCCCTTTGAAGATAATTCTTTTGACGCTTACACAATCGCGTTTGGCATACGTAATGTGCCAAAATTTGAGCAGGCTGTTGGTGAAGCGCTTAGAGTTTTAAAACCAGGTGGCAAATTTCTGTGTCTTGAATTTTCAGAAGTAAACGTACCGTTGCTTGATAAATTTTATGAGCAATGGTCCATGCATGCTATTCCGCGCATTGGCAAGGCTGTAACTGGTGATGCGGAGAGTTATCAATATTTGGTGGAATCAATCCGTAAATTTCCCAATCAGGAAAAATTTGCTGAAGCGATCAAGGGCCAAGGGTTTGGCAAAGTAAGCTGGCGTGATTTTACGGGTGGCGTTGTGGCGTTACATTCGGCTTGGAAGATTTGATTGAGAGCCATCGTAGACCATGTTGAGTAATATTCGTTCATTTTTATCTCTTGCGCATGCCGGGTTTGTACTAGCGCGCGAAGGAGTTGTTTCTGCTCTTCCAACAGATGGCATGCCAGGTCCTGTAAAGTTTGGACATCGGCTCGCGGGGTTAATCGCTAGGCGGCGGGCAAAAGACCTTGAACAATCTGAAAAACTCTCGATCGCATTAAATAAGCTTGGCCCAAGTTGGGTGAAGCTTGGTCAGTTTTTAGCAACGCGGCCAGATGTTGTTGGTAGCCAAACAGCAAAAGACCTTTCGCTCTTGCATGACAGTGTTGCACCCTTTCCATTGGATGAAGCGAAGTCACGAATAGCGCAATCACTGGGTCGCGATATTGAGGATATATATTCTGACGTAAGTGAACCGATCGCCGCTGCATCCGTTGCGCAAGTGCATAAGGCAACGCTCAAGGGAACTGGTGAAAAAGTTGCGGTTAAGGTCATCCGCCCGGGTGTTCGAGCGCGGTTCCAAAAGGACCTTGATACGTTTTATGCCGCTGCACATTTTATGAACCGTACGGTTAAAGAAGCCGAACGTTTGAAACCGCTATCGGTTGTGGACATGCTTTCACAATCCGCGAAGATTGAAATGGATTTGCGACTTGAGGCGGCGGCCTTTTCAGAGATGGGTGAAAATACTGAAAGCGACGAAGGTTTCCGCGTTCCTTCCGTTAATTGGGAACTTACGGGTCGCGATTGCATTACCATGGACTGGGTCGATGGCATTAAGCTTTCAGACGTAGAAGGTCTCCGTAAAAAAGGTCATGATCTGGAGGCGCTTTCGGTTACGCTTATTCAGTCCTTCCTGCGTCATACACTTCGCGATGGGTTCTTCCATGCTGACATGCATCCGGGCAATTTATTTGTCGATGCAAAGGGAGATGTGGTTGCGGTTGATCTTGGCATAGCAGGAAGGCTCGGCAAGAAGGAACGGCGCTTCTTGGCAGAAATTTTATACGGTTTTATTACGCGCGATTACCTACGTGTAGCGCAAGTGCATTTTGATGCTGGCTATGTGCCACCTCAGCACGATGTACATAGTTTTGCGCAAGCCATTCGGGCGATCGGCGAACCCATTCATGGCCAGTCAGCTGAAACAATTTCGATGGCGAAATTGCTGACGCTTCTTTTTGAAGTCACTGAGATCTTTGACATGGAAACGCGGCCGGAATTGTTGCTCTTGCAAAAAACGATGGTAGTGGTGGAAGGGGTTGCCCGCACGCTTGATCCTGCGTTCAACATGTGGAAATCAGCCGAGCCTGTTGTTGGTAGTTGGATTGCATCAAATCTCGGGCCCGTCGGTATGTTGGAAGATGCCAAAGAAGGACTTACCGCTGCGCGACATCTCATTCATATCTTGCCGGATATGGCTAAGAAGGCAGAAGTGCTATCTCTGGACATGGAAGGTATGATTAAAAATGGCATGAAGCTAGACGCTGAGACAACGAATGCGATTGGCAAGGCCGAGGCAAAGAACAACCGTTGGGGTCATATAGGTATATGGGCATTGGTGGCGCTTGGCGTATATTGGGTGTTTGGAGGATAGAGCATGAAGATGAATGAACTTGGCCGCACAGGTATTAAGGTAAGTGAACTATGCTTGGGGTCGATGACATGGGGTACGCAAAACTCGGAAGTGGAAGGGCACGCTCAAATTGATTATGCGCTCGATAATGGGATCAACTTCATCGACACTGCTGAAATGTATCCAACAACGCCTTTATCTGCGGAAACACAAGGTGACACGGAGCGTGTGATTGGTTCATGGGTTTCAAACAACAAAGCACGTCGGGGTGATGTAATCATAGCCACCAAAGTTTCCGGTTCTGGCTATAAGAACGTTAGAGATGGTGCGCCGATTTCACCTGAGACGATTAAGGTCGCGCTGGAATCAAGCCTTGAAAGTTTGCAAACGGATTATATTGATCTTTATCAATTGCATTGGCCTAACCGCGGTTCATACGCATTCCGCCAATCATGGACATATAATCCAACCAAGCAAAACACTGTTGAAACTTTTGAACACATGGAGGCCGTTCTTGATTGTCTGGCCGACTATGTCAAACAAGGTACAATCCGCAGCGTCGGCCTTTCAAACGAAAGCGCATGGGGTACGGCAAACTGGCTGCGTATTGCGGAAGAAAAAGGTGGCCCTCGCATGGCGACAACGCAGAACGAATACTCACTGCTTTGCCGCTATTTCGACCTCGATATGGCCGAGCTTTGTCATCATGAAGATGTTGGGCTCTTGTCTTTCTCACCATTGGCCTGCGGCATGCTCAC
>CAZXZQ010000015.1:0-18781 GCA_964645215.1 uncultured Rhizobiaceae bacterium
TTGTTGCTGCGACTGCTTCTGATCCGGCACCGATGCAGTTCCTTGCACCGTTTGCTGGTTGTGCGATGGGCGAATATTTCCGCGACAACGGCATGCATGCTTTGATCGGTTATGATGACCTTTCAAAACAAGCTGTTGCTTATCGTCAAATGTCACTTCTTCTACGTCGTCCTCCGGGCCGTGAAGCTTATCCAGGTGACGTTTTCTATCTTCACTCCCGTTTGCTTGAGCGTTCAGCTAAATTGAACGAAGACAATGGTTCGGGTTCTTTGACAGCGCTTCCAGTGATTGAAACACAAGGTAATGACGTGTCGGCGTTTATTCCAACAAACGTGATTTCGATTACGGATGGTCAGATCTTCCTTGAAACAGACTTGTTCTTCCAGGGCATTCGTCCTGCGGTGAACGTTGGTCTATCAGTTTCTCGCGTGGGTTCAGCTGCTCAGGTTAAAGCGATGAAACAGGTTGCGGGTTCTATTAAAGGTGAACTTGCTCAGTATCGTGAAATGGCTGCGTTCGCTCAGTTCGGTTCAGACCTTGATGCTTCAACACAGCGTCTACTAAACCGTGGTGCGCGTTTGACAGAGCTTCTAAAACAACCTCAGTTCTCACCGCTTAAAACAGAAGAGCAGGTTGCTGTTATCTTCGCTGGTGTGAACGGTTATTTGGATGATCTTGAAGTTCGGCAAGTTGGACCGTTTGAGCAAGGCCTTTTGACCTCGCTTCGTTCAGACCACAAGAAATTGTTGAAAAACATCGCTGATAAAAAAGCACTAGATGATGATTCAACAGCTCAGCTGAAAGATGCAATCGACGCTTACGCAAAGACTTTCGTTTAAGCAGAACTTAGAACACAGGAACCCTGACGGTAAGCAAATATGGCTAGTCTCAAGGAACTTAGAAATCGCATTGCTTCGGTAAAAGCGACTCAGAAAATCACCAAGGCGATGCAAATGGTGGCAGCAGCTAAATTGCGTAAAGCGCAAATGGCTGCTGAAGCTGCTCGTCCATATTCTGAGCGGATGGCGAAAGTTCTTGCCAATATTTCTGCTGGAATGGATGCTGGTGAAGGTTCACCAAAGCTGATGGTTGGTACAGGTGATGATCAAAATCAATTGCTTGTAGTAGCAACTGCTGAACGTGGCCTTTGTGGTGGTTTTAACTCATCGATTGCGCGTCTTGCACGTGACAAAGCGCGTGAATTAACGGCCGCTGGCAAAAGCGTGAAAATTCTTTGTGTCGGCAAAAAAGGCTATGATGCAATGAAAATGGAATTTTCAGACATCTTGCTTGAGCCGATTACGTTTCGTGAAATAAAAAATGTTGGCTTTGCCCAGGCAAATGAAGTTGGAACTAAAGTTCTTTCTATGTTTGACGATGGCGAGTTTGATGTTTGTACACTCTTCTATTCAGAATTTCAGTCAGTGATTAGCCAAGTGCCAACGGCACAACAGTTAATTCCTGCGAGTATTTCTTCTGATGAAGGTGGCGAAGCTGAAGTTGATACAAATTATGAGTATGAGCCGGACGAAGAAACTATTCTTGAAGACCTTCTTCCGCGCAATATATCTGTTCAGGTTTTCCGCGCAATTTTGGAAAACAGTGCATCTGAGCAAGGCGCACGTATGTCTGCGATGGATAATGCAACACGCAATGCTGGCGAGATGATTGACAAGCTTACACTGAGCTTCAACCGTCAACGTCAGGCACAAATTACAAAAGAACTTATTGAAATTATTTCGGGCGCAGAAGCGCTTTAAAAGCTGGAGAGTAAACGATGGCAAAAGCAGCAGCTACAGCAAAAGCAAAAAAGGCACCTGCAAAACGCAGCACTGCTAAAAAAGCGGCACCAAAAGGTGGCGCAGGCAAAATCGCCCAAGTTATTGGCGCGGTTGTTGACGTTCAGTTTGAAGGCGCTTTGCCTCCAATCCTAAACGGTCTTGAAACAGATAATAACGGTAACCGTCTTGTTCTTGAGGTTGCTCAGCACCTTGGTGAGAATACAGTTCGTACCATTGCGATGGACTCATCAGAAGGTCTTGTTCGTGGTCAGTCAGTTGTTGATACTGGTGAGCCAATTCAGGTTCCTGTTGGTGAAGAAATGCTTGGCCGCATCATTAACGTGATTGGTGAGCCGGTGGACGAAGTTGGTCCAATCAAAACAAAAGTTAAGCGACCTATTCACGCTCCAGCGCCTGATTATACAGATCAGTCCACTGAATCAGAAATTCTGGTAACAGGTATTAAGGTTGTGGACTTGCTAGCGCCTTATGCGAAGGGTGGTAAAATTGGCCTCTTCGGTGGTGCCGGTGTTGGTAAAACCGTTCTAATTATGGAATTGATCAATAACATTGCGAAAGCACACGGTGGTTACTCTGTGTTTGCTGGTGTTGGTGAGCGTACTCGTGAAGGTAATGACCTTTACTACGAAATGATTGAATCAGGCGTGAACAAAGAAGGTGGCGGAGAAGGCTCCAAAGCTGCACTTGTTTACGGTCAGATGAATGAGCCGCCAGGTGCGCGTGCGCGTGTTGCGCTTTCAGGTCTAACAATTGCGGAACATTTCCGCGATGAAGGTCAGGACGTGTTGTTCTTCGTTGATAACATTTTCCGCTTTACACAAGCTGGTTCAGAAGTGTCAGCGCTTCTTGGTCGTATTCCTTCTGCGGTGGGTTATCAGCCTACACTCGCAACCGATATGGGTGCGATGCAGGAGCGTATTACAACAACAACCAAAGGTTCGATCACATCTGTTCAGGCGATTTACGTGCCTGCGGATGACTTGACCGACCCGGCGCCTGCTACATCATTTGCGCACTTGGATGCGACAACAACACTTAACCGTTCTATTGCTGAAAAGGGTATTTATCCTGCGGTGGATCCACTCGATTCAACATCACGCATGATGGACCCACAGATTGTTGGTGAAGAGCATTACGGTGTTGCACGTCAGGTGCAGGAAGTGCTTCAGCGTTATAAAGCGTTGCAAGACATTATCGCGATCCTCGGCATGGACGAGCTTTCAGAAGAAGATAAGCTTTCAGTGGCACGTGCGCGTAAGATTGAGCGTTTCTTGTCTCAGCCGTTCTTCGTTGCTGAAGTGTTTACCGGTTCACCGGGTAAGCTTGTTTCTCTTGAAGACACAATTTCTGGCTTTAAAGGTCTGGTTGCTGGTGAGTATGATCACCTACCAGAGGCTGCTTTCTACATGGTTGGTTCTATGGATGAAGCAATCGAAAAAGCACAGAAAATGGCTGCAGAAGCTGCATAATTATTCTTTGCCTGCGGGCCCGCCCGCAGGTCATTAATTTTCCGACAGGACGTAAAAATGGCTGAAGCATTTACATTTGAACTTGTATCACCAGAAGCGCTGGTTTTATCCGAGCAAGCGTCTGCTGTTTCCGTGCCGGGTTCTGAAGGCTATTTCACAGTTATGGCTAATCACGCGGCTTTCATGACAACTGTTAAACCAGGCGTTGTTGATGTGACAATGGATGATGGTACAGCTAAAAAGATTTATGTTCGCGGCGGTTTTGCGGATGTTTCAGCATCTGGTTTTACCCTGCTTGCAGAACATGCAGTTGAACTTGCTGATTTTGATATGGCTGATCTTGATGCAGATATCGAAGCAGCAAAATCTGATCTTGCGGAAGCATCTGATGAGCGCAAAGAAAAATTGACTAAAGCACTTGCAGAGCTTGAAGACAGCAAAAACGCTGTTGCTTTGGCTCAAGGGTCAACACATTAAGTCTAACTGATAATTTTGCATAATTAAGGCTCGCTTCAAGTGGGCCTTTTTGCTGCTCATCAATAGCTGTTGCAAAAAATGCAACGCTAGACGTATAATTTAGCAGCAGACTGCAACATATAAATCTTCTATAAAAAGCTTACTTCTGCTGTACTGAAGTTCTGTAATATAGATCCCCTGTATTATCTCCTCCATAAGCGCTTCGGTCAGCAGAAGACTAATCTAACAATGTAATATATATGTCATTAAAGTGTAACTTGGCTGTCACTCAAACCTGCTTTGTTTAAAATACGAATTACCAAGCAAGGAATGTAAAAATGACACTTGAACCAGAGCATGATTTATCTTTTGACGCGTTTGATGAAGTCAATTCGCCTCGCCCTGAATTTTCTCAGTTTGATGAAATTGTTGAAGCAGCAATTTCACGCCGTGGGTTTATGAAGGGTATAGTTTCTGTTGGTGCTGCCGCTTTTGTAACTGGTGTTGCACCGGGTGGGGTGAAAGTAGTTCATGCAGCAGAGCGGTTTGGTTTCAAACCTGTAGCGGCCAATTCGCTTGATACAATTACTGTGCCGGAAGGTTATAAGTGGGAAGTCGTTGCCAAATGGGGTGATGAACTTTTTGACAACAGCATTGCCTTAAACGAAGAAACTCGAGGCGACGCAGCGTCACAAGAATTGGCATTCGGTGACAATAACGACGGAATGACCGTATTCAATAGAGATGGCATGCATATCCTCGTGGTGAATAATGAATATGTGAACCGCTCGATCATTTTCGGTAATCGTGAGAGTAGTTTGCCCGAAACAGATGATGACGTGGAAAAGGGCATGATGGGCCACGGTCTTACTATTTGTGAAATTGCAAAGACAGATGACAAATGGGGCATTGTGAAAGGATCCCGAATCAACAAGCGCATTACTCCAGAAACCGAGATGGAAATTACGGGACCTTCCCGCGGCCATGATCTTCTCAAAACTGCGGCAGATCCAACTGGTACAAAATCCCTCGGCACATGGAACAATTGCGGCAATGGCGAAACGCCTTGGGGGACGTATCTCGCGTGTGAAGAAAATTTCAATGGCTATTTTTCTTCAAGTGATAAAGTTTTTGAACAAACGCCTGATCAAAAACGTTATGGCCTTAGCAATGTAGATTGGGGTTATGGCTGGTCTAAAATAGATGATCGTTTCGACATGGCTACAGCGCCTAATGAGCCGCATCGCGCTGGCTACGTGGTAGAGATTGATCCATTTGACACATCTAAAGCACCACGTAAACTAACAGCTCTGGGTCGGTTCAAGCATGAGAATGCGGAAGTGGTGATTGCAGAGAATGGTCAAGTTGTTGTCTATATGGGTGATGATGAGCGCGGCGAGTTTTTATATAAATTTGTCAGTGATGATAAGTTTTCTGCAGGTGGCGATAATTCAAAATTGCTCGAAAATGGAAAACTATATGTAGCCAAATTCAAATCAGCCCAGACAGGCCAATGGATAGAATTAAACCCACAGACAACAGGCATGGCTTCCCAAGCGGAAATTAGCATTCGCACACGTCAAGCCGCGTCTGCGGTTGGCGCAACAACGATGGATCGTCCAGAATGGGTTGCGAGCAATCCAAATAAGGTTGAAGTCTATTGCGCGCTAACGAATAATAAAAACCGTGGCATAGACAAAGCCAATAAAGGTGGCGACGCGATGTCAGTGGATGGACCTAACCCACGTCCGGCGAACAAATACGGGCAAATCGTGCGCTGGGAACCGGAAAACAGCGATCATGTTTCAACCAAGTTTAGTTGGGATTTATTTGTGCTTGCTGGCAATCCTGATGTGTATTCAGATGCAAATGCTGGTTCACCAAACATTACATCTGCGAACATGTTTAATTCGCCTGATGGCATTTCGTTTGATGACAATGGTTTCCTTTGGATACAGACGGATGGCAAATATTCAAATGAAGGCGACTTCGCCGGTATGGGGAATAACCAGATGCTTGTTGGTGATACAACAACCGGCCAGATTGAACGCTTTTTGGTTGGTCCTAAAGAAGCAGAAGTCACCGGCATCACATGGTCGGCAGATCGCAGAACTATGTTTGTAGGAATTCAACATCCGGGAGAACGTGGTGATAGCCATTGGCCTGATGGCGGAAATACCGTGCCCAAATCCGCAGTTGTGGCTGTTGAACGTGAAGACGGTGGCATCATTGGTTAAACGGTAAAAAGATTACACCCTTGGAACATGTGTTTTCGAGGGTGTCCTCAAATATTATAAACGGCCATCATGGTAGCACTCATGGTGGCAATAAGTTTTGGCGACTTATCACCTTCATAGGCGTAAGCTTTACCCTCGCATATTGTGAGTGTTTTTCCGGGTTTAATTACCTCACCACAGAAGCGAAAACGCTCACCGCGTGCAGGTGCTAGAAAATTGGTTTTAAACTCAACGGTTAGAACTTCCGCATTCGCCTCCATCAGGGTGAATGCAGCATATCCACATGCGGAATCCATGCCACTCGTGGCAACGCCAGCATGATGGAAACCATGTTGTTGCGCGTAGTCAGAATTAAATGCCATTTCCAACACAACTAGCCCAGGATCAATTTCAGAAATTTCCATTCCGAAACTGTCCATCGCAGATTGCAATGCAAAATTGTCTCTGACACGTTGCTCAAAATCAGGATTTCTGATTTTGAATTCCATGGTTACTGGTCCCGTAGTTCACGACGAAGGATTTTACCAACATTGGTTTTCGGCAAATCATCGCGAAATTCAACAACGCTTGGACGTTTGTAGTTGGTAAGGCCTTTTTTACACCAGTCTTTAACGTCCTGCTCGGTAAGTGAAGCATCCGATTTCACAACGAATAGCTTAACGGCTTCGCCAGATTTTTCATCAGCAATGCCAACCGCGGCAGCTTCGACAATGCTTTCATGGCTGACAGCTACTTCTTCAATCTCGTTTGGATAAACGTTAAAGCCAGAAACAAGGATCATGTCCTTTAGGCGGTCAACTATTTTTGTTTGTCCATCTTCGTTCATAAAGCCCATATCACCAGACTTAAAGAAACCGTCTTTTGTCATAACATTCGCGGTTTCCTCTGGGCGGTTCCAGTAGCCAGCCATCACTTGTGGGCCCTTGATGCAAATTTCACCAACTTCGCCTAACGGCATGTTTTTACCATTTTCATCGCGAATTGCGATTTCAGTTGAAGGAAGTGGTAAGCCAATTGTTCCGGAGAATGTGTCTGTGTCAAAACGGTTGGCTGTTGCCACAGGGGCTGTTTCCGAAAGACCATAACCTTCAGAAATTTTACAGCCTGTTATTTTTTGCCAGCGTTCAGCAACAGGCCCCTGTACAGCCATGCCGCCGCCAAGTGTTAGCTTAAGTTGGCTAAAGTCCAGACTTGAAAAATCTTCATTGTTCATCATGCCTACAAAGAGCGTATTGAGGCCAGGAAATACATTAAACTTCCATTTTTTAAGTTCTTTAATGAAGCCAGGAATGTCGCGCGGGTTAGGTATCAATACGTTATGTGCGCCAAGGTTCATGCCCATCACCAAGTTCACAGTAAGCGCGAAAATATGATAGAGCGGCAATGCACAAATATAAGTTGGATTGGTTTCTACATCGATTGATTTTAACCACTCATCATTTTGAGCCGCATTCGATAATACGTTGGAATTGGTGAGCGCAGCACCTTTTGAAACACCTGTTGTGCCGCCGGTATATTGTAGGAAGCAATAATCATCGAGACCAATATCAACTGGCTTGAGTGGTGCGTTTGAGTTGATAACATCTTTGAACGCCACGTGGCCTGGAATAGACCAGCTTGGCACCATTTTCTTCGCATGACGGACGACGAGATTAACAATCATGCCTTTGAGGCCACCGAGCATTTCACCCATATTGGTAACGACAACCGTTTCAATGCCAACTTCGTCTTTGACTTCCTGATACGTGCAGGCAAAATTTTCAAGAACGAAAAGCGCTTTGGCGCCACTGTCATTGAGTTGGTGTTTTAACTCGCGCGGAGTGTAGAGCGGATTGACGTTTACAACCGTATAACCCGCACGAAGCACAGCAGGTAGGATAACCGAATATTGGAGAATGTTCGGCATCATGATCGCAACACGGTCGCCTTTTTCAAGGCCGCGTGATTGAAGCCAACCAGCAATTTTGGTGGAATAAGCATCAATGTCCGAATAGTTAAGCGTTTTACCCATGCAAGTGAATGCCGGCTGACTAGCATTGGTTTTGCAAGATGATATTAGTAGTTCAGCAACAGAAGAATGTTGCAATGCGCCAATTTCTGCATTTACGTTTTCAGGGTATGATTTAAGCCAAATTTTCTCAGCTGTATTTTTCGCCATTTAAAGTTCTCCTCCACGAGTTAATTAAACTTATGCATTGTTGACGTTCGCGTCAATCGGAGGCTTGCATTAGTCTGCTTTCTTTTAATGCGAGCGATACTAAAAATCCGGTTATGGTTACTACGAGCACTATTATAAATCCGATACGGTAATCGCCAGCCTGATAAATGTTTATGCCGTTGTTCTGTGTCCCGTCCCATAGAGTGTCCAAAGCAAATCCTACTGCGGGTTGGAGTAGTGCGCCTGGTGCGACAGTGAGCGAGTTTACAATACCTACAACACTGCCGCTAATTTCGCTGGGTGCATTTTCCCGCGCCAATGCAAAACACATGCTCATCGCACCACCAGTAATACCCATGCCTGTTAGCAGGCAGACACTTGCAAGAAGTGGCAGATTGGGTAGAAAGCAAATTGCAGCAACCAGCAGACAAAGAACAGCAGAGCAAATATTAAGCAATAATTTGCGCTTTCTTATCCGGTCGGAAAGCCAACCAAAAAAGGGTGCGCCAAAAGCCCAGCCGATAAACAGGAAAGAATTATAGGACGCAGCTTCGGTTGCGCTGATTGAATAAGCCTGAGCAAGATAAGGTGTTGCCCATAAGCCGCCAAAAGTGAGCATTGGCCCGGACATGGTTGAGGCTACAATTGCGACTTTCCAGACTTCCAGAGATTTAAAGGCTTGCCTCAGGCCAGACCAGGTATTTGCCCAGATGTTTTTGTTATCAGACTTTGTTTCCATGCCTTCCGGCTCGTTGCGGACAAACAGGAAAATTAGAGCAGCAATTGCAAAACTCAAGAAGCCAAGATACCAGATTGCGTTACGCCAACCATTTGTTTCTACAAGAATTGAAAGCGGTGCCTGACCAAAAATTCCGCCAACCATGCCAAACAGCATTACAAAACCTGAGAGAAAGGCAAAGCGGTATGCAGGAAACCATTTTGAAGCTATTGCAAGGGAACCAAGAAATCCAACTGCTGAGCCTGCGCCAATTAATATGCGTCCTGCATATGCCAAATAAATATGCTCAGCAGACGCAAAAAGCATAGAGCCAATGCCGGCAATAACGAGCGAAGCTGTTAGAAGTGCACGTGGGCCGATTTGTTGTATTAATGCGCCTAGTGGAATTTGAAGAAGGACGTAAGGATAAAAATAAAGCGCGGAAAGAGTTCCTGTTACCGTTGCGCCAATAGCAAAGGTGGACATTAAGTCCTCAACGATAACCCCCGGTGCTACCCTTTGAATAAAGGCGTAGAAAAAGACGAAAGCGGCAAGTGACCAAATAAGCCAGGCGCGTTTGCTTCCAATTTGGGATTGTGGGTCTGTATTCAAAACCTATCCCAACCGTGCAGCGTGCCAGGCAATGTGGTTCGTCATGAAACTTGAGATAAAATAATATGAATGGTCGTAACCGTCCTGCATCCGCATAGTGAGGTTAATCTGCGTCCCTTCGCAAGCTGCTTCAAGAAGATTAGGACGAAGGCCAGCCTCCAGAAATTCATCGCCCGTTCCTTGGTCGATCAGCATCTCAGCAACGGTGTTGCCATCTTCAATCAAGCTTACTGTGTCATACGCACGCCAGCTCGTTTCATCTGCCCCCAAATATTTGGTGAAAGCATTCTGGCCCCATTCAACTTGAGAAGGTGCACAAATGGGTGCGAAAGCGGAGACCGACTTATACTGGTCTGGATTTTTAAGTGCGATGGTGAGCGCACCATGCCCACCCATAGAATGACCAAAAATAGATTGGCGTGACAGATCAGCATTAAATTCCTTGCCGATGAGTGCTGGCAGTTCCTGCGTTACGTAAGAGTACATATTATAGTTTTCGGCGTATGGTGCTTCAGTTGCATCTACATAAAAGCCTGCGCCTGAGCCAAAGAAATAGACATCCTCATCTGCAATGTCTTCGCCGCGTGGGGATGTATCCGGACAGACAATGATAATGCCGTGTTCGCTCGCGGCTTGGCGAAATTCACCCTTCTCGGTCACGTTTGCATGAGTGCAGGTAAGGCCTGAAAGATAGAAAAGGACCGGACAGGATTTGTCTTTTGCCTGTGGCGGTAAGAAAACAGAAAATTTCATTTCGCAGTTACATGCAGTGCTTTGGTGTGTCGCGACCAGTTGCCGCCCGCCATGGGAAATGTTTTCGCTGATAATCTCCATTTATTTTATTCCTTCTCGCGCTCAATCAGCCGTGCAACCGCTTGGTTTAGCATTTCAATTGCTTGTGTTGTTTGTGCCTGAAGTTCGTTCACGCGGGCTAATTGTTCGCGTATGTTCACAACTTCCTCGCTAACACTTTCTGATATTGGAGAATTGCCTCGTCCATAAAGCAACCATGTTGGGCTGACACTTAAACACATGGCCAGCATGGAAAGCTTATTTGCGCGTGGTTCGTCGCGATCTGATTCCCAATTCTCGTAGGTCTCCAGGGTAACGCCTACCCGCTCGGAAGCCTCCTGGGTATCAAGACTAAGCGCTTCGCGCGCACGTACAATGCGTCCACCTAGCGTATCGAAATCATTCGTGGCATCCAAAAGGGTTTGTTCATCTGTCATGGGTTTTCCAGCTGCTTTTACTTACTCTGTTGTATCAGGCGATGAAGCTCTTGCAAGAAGTTTGATCTATCTTGTTTGGTAAACCCTGCATTGTAGGTTTGCGTTTGCTGGCTTTCGCGGATGTGTTGCTTCACTTCACGCATGGCGAGTGCCATGCCGATATTATCTTCATCAAAGACTTTGCCATTGGCGCGTATCGCGCGCGCATCTTTTTCAAGGCAACGTTTGGCAAGCGGAATATCATTCGTGATGCAGATATCTGCTGAGGTAATATTGTCTGCAATCCAATCGTCAGCTGCATCCGCACCTTGGGTAACGATTTGATTGCGAACAAGATCATGACGTGACGGACGCAACCCGCCATCTGCTACCATGATAACATTTAGATTATGACGTTCTGCAACGCGGACGACCTCATCCTTTACCGGGCAGGCATCCGCGTCAACGTAGATTATCAAAACTTGACGACACCTCGAATGCTCTCACCGGAATGCATCAGGTCGAAGCCATTGTTGATTTCTTCAAGCGGCATGGTGTGCGTGATCATCGGGTCGATTTCGATCTTGCCTTCCATATACCAGTCGACGATCTTCGGCACATCTGTACGGCCTTTTGCGCCGCCGAATGCAGTGCCGCGCCAGTTACGACCCGTTACCAGTTGGAACGGACGGGTCGAAATTTCCTGTCCTGCACCCGCAACACCAATGATGATGGATGTACCCCAACCTTTGTGGCAGCACTCAAGCGCATCACGCATGACGTTTACATTGCCGATGCATTCAAAAGAATAATCCGCGCCGCCTTTGGTAAGGTCAACAAGGTAAGGCACCAAATCGCCCTCGACCTCATTTGGATTGACAAAATGCGTCATACCAAATCTTTCACCCCATTCCTTACGGTCCGGGTTGATGTCCACGCCGACAATCATGTTGGCACCTGCAAGACGTGCGCCCTGAATAACGTTGAGGCCAATGCCGCCGAGACCGAAGATTACGACGTTGTCGCCCGGTTGTACTTTTGCAGTGTTAATCACTGCGCCGATGCCAGTCGTTACGCCGCAGCCGATATAGCAGATCGATTCAAACGGCGCGTCTTCGCGTACTTTTGCCAGTGCAATCTCCGGTACAACCGTATGATTGGAGAAAGTGGATGTGCCCATATAGTGAAAAGCCTGCTCACCTTTGATGGAGAAGCGCGATGTACCGTCTGGCATAACACCACGACCTTGCGTTTCGCGAATGGATTGGCAGAGATTAGTCTTGCCGGAGGTGCAATAATCACACTCACGACATTCTGGTGTATAAAGCGGGATTACATGATCACCCTTTTTAAGCGACGTAACGCCCGGACCTACATCCACAACTACGCCTGCGCCCTCATGGCCAAGAATTGCCGGAAAGATGCCTTCCGGGTCAGCGCCCGACAAGGTAAAATCATCCGTATGGCAAAGGCCGGTTGCCTTGATTTCTACAAGTACTTCACCTTCCTTTGGGCCGTCGAGATCAACCTCGACAATTTCCATTGGTTTACCAGCTTCAAAAGCAACTGCAGCGCGTGTTTTCATTAGGATATCCTCCTCCTAAGCTTATTTTTCAAAACTTTACCCGAAATATGTGGATTATCAATAGTTCAAATGACCGTTTCTATGCTTAAACCGACAGAAGCCAAATCACTTTCTGCCATCGGCTTTCCGACCACCATCAATCCGCTTGCAGGCTTTGACGTTGGGATGGTCAGCGCGCAGCTTCCCATCATGTTGAAAAAACGCGTATTGCGCAGTGCAATCAGGTTGGTTTTCTGGAAATATTCAACATCGCCTAAAAGCTCTTCTACACTTGGTGGGCCAATAGCGATGGTTGGTGCCAACACCGCATCGTAATCCGCAACAGCCGCGTCGTAAGATTTGCGCAGGTCGAGCATTGCATTCCATGCGTTTTCATATTGCGCTTTGGTCGTATCTTGGCCCGCATAGAAACGGTTGCGCACCGGCTCAAACATCAACTCGCCCCGGGCTTCAATTTCTTTGCCCCATTGTTTCCATGCCTCATAAGGAAAGAGAATTGGGCCAAGAGGCAGAGATTGATCAAGCATTGGCAAATCGGCGAACTCTAGCTTTGCGCCAGCGCGACCAAGGGCTGCAACGGCTTCATCGAAGCCTGCCTTTTGATCTTCACCCAAGCCTTCGAGTGTCCCGGTTTGGTTGACAAGAAACTTGCATTCGCTCAGCGGTTTTGCTTGCGGTAGATCAGTCGGTTTACCCGCCATGATTGCGGTCATGACATGCGCGTCTTCTACGGATTTGCACAGCGGTCCTACCGTATCAAAGCCCGGGCATAGTGGCACAACGCCTGTATTGGAAATGAGGCCATGCGTAGTTTTCAGGCCAACAAGATTATTCCAAACGGCAGGGATGCGAACTGAGCCACCGGTATCAGAGCCAATGCCAATTGGCACCAAATCATGTGCAACTGAGCTGCCAGCACCAGAAGAAGAGCCGCCGGGCGCCAAACCTTCGCCATTGACGTTTGGAGGCGTGTTTGCGACCGGGTTTATACCTATGCCGGAAAAGGCAAGTTCAGACATATGGGTTTTGCCGATGCAGACTAGGCCAGCACGTGTTGCTTTACCAAGTGCCACGCAATCCTTTTCCGGTACACGGCCTTCAAGCAATTTGGAACCAGCTTCGGTGAGATGATCCTTTGTGTCAAACAGGTCTTTCCACGAAATAGGCACCCCATCGAGTGGGCTTTTTAACGTACCATCCTTCTGACGTCCGCGGGCAGCTTGTGCTTCCTCTTTTGCGCGCTCTGGTGTGAGTGACGCAAAAATTTGGTCGCGGGCCGGATGCGCGTTTATGTCCGCAAGCATGGATTGCAAGAGTTCTACGGGATCAAGTTTTCCTGCCGCAATTTCACGACCTAATTCGCTTGCAGTTTTCATGAGATTTATCTTCCTTTAAAGACCGGTTTTTCTTTTGCAAAAAATGCTTTGACCGCGTTTTTACAGTCATCACTCTCAGCGAGTGCTTGTTGCAAATCTGCTTCTAGATTAATTGTATCAGACAATGTCATTGTGCCTACTTGTCGTAATATTTTTTTGACCGCGGCCTGAGCCAGCGGCGCACCAGCGGCAATTTTGTTGGCGCGGTTTTGAACGGCAGCTTCTAGTGCATCGAAGGCAACCACTTCATTGCAAATTCCATAGTGCAAGCATTCACTGGACGTTAGTTTTTTACCTTCAACAATTACCTCAAAGGCTTTGCGCGGTCCTAACGCATTATATAGATGCCAGTTCAACCCGCCGTCTGGCACAAGGCCAATTGCCGCGAAAGCTAAATAAACGTAAGCGTCTTCTGACATGACCACCATGTCGCAGACCATGGCAAGTGCAGCTCCAATGCCAGCCGCACAGCCATGAACTTGCGCTATACAGGTTTTTGGCGAGTCCTGGATGGCCATGAGAAACGGCTTGTATTCATCTTTCAATTCATCATCGATACGGCGCTCAAGGCCTTCGCCTAAATCTGCTCCTGCGCAAAATCCGCGCCCTGCACCTTTGAATACAATCACGCGTACGTTTTGATCGGCGTTTGCCGTTTCAATTGCCTTCAACATATCAAGGCGCAAGGGTTGGCTGAAAGAGTTTAATGAATCGGGTTTATTCAGGCATATGGTAGCAATGCCGTCTGAAACAGAATATTCAAGTACGTCGCTTTGCATGTTTTTTCCCTCAATCAGATTTATGAGTCTACGGCCTAGCACAAAATTTTTGCTGCTTGGAGTTTTGTTATCTCTTCTGGCGTTATGCCGATAGATTTTAAAACTTCGGTATTGTCATCTCCGGTTTTTGTCGAAGGCGATTTTATAGATGTTTTGCTTCGGCTAAACCGTGGTGCAATATTTGTCTGTGCCACATTGCCCTGTCTAACGAAGCCATTGCGCGACGTATTATGCGGGTAGGTTTCTGCCTCATCGAAAGTAAGAACCGGCGCGACACAGGCATCAGTTCCTTCAAATAAAGCAGCCCATTCATCGCGTGATTTTTGCGCGAGGGTTGTTTCGAACAATTGATGTAAGTCCGGCCATGCGGATTTGTCATCTTGTTTTGCAAGCAGAGTTTCATCCAGTTTGAGAAGATTTATAAACTTTGCAAAAAATTGTGGCTCAATGCAGCCGACTGACAAATATTTCCCATCCGCACACGTGTAGCACCTATAATAGGGCGCGCCACCATCGACAAAATTATCTTCACGGTTTGCGGTCCATTGTCCTTGCGCATACATCGTCTGGATCATGCCCATCATAGCTGGCACGCCATCGATCATTGCCGCATCAATTACTTGCCCCTTGTTTGAAATGCTACGTTCAATGATCGCTGACAATATGCCCGTGATCAGGAACATTGACCCGCCGCCATAATCCGCAACGAGGTTAAGCGGTGGCACTGGCGGTTCACCATTTTTACCCATCGCGTGAAGCGCACCTGTGATTGCAAGGTAATTAAGGTCGTGACCTGCAGAATGGGATAGGGGGCCTTCCTGACCCCAGCCGGTCATGCGACCATAGATGAGTTTCGGGTTTATGGCGTGACATTTATCTGGCCCAAGACCTAGCCGTTCCATCACGCCGGGGCGAAACCCTTCCATCAACACATCTGCTTTTTCAATCAGCGCAAGTGCTGTGTCGAGCCCTGCTTGCTCTTTCAAGTTGAGCGCGATGGATTTCTTGCCACGGCGGTTCACTTCCTTAGAAATGTTCATGCCTGATTTGCGATCAATGACGATGACTTCTGCACCAAGATCAGCAAGCAATTGACCCGCTAGCGGTACAGGGCCGAGGCCGACCATTTCTATTATTTTGAGAGAAGAAAGCGGACCCATGAATTATCTATCCAGTAAGAGGCGAATACCAAGAGCTGCCATGACAGCTCCGCTCATGCGATCGAGCCATGTTTTTGCAGCCAGATATTTGTTGCTGATGGCTTCGGTACTCATGACGCAAGAAATGAGCGTATAACAGACCACCTCCACCACAAAGTGGTTTGCGACAATAAATGATTTTTCTGCCAATGTGAGATCGGGTGGGAAGATAACAACAAGAACCGCTGCTGCAAAAAGCACGGATTTTGGGTTTGAGAGATTTAACAATATGCCATCTCTGAAATAGTGGCTTGTTGCTTTTGAATTATCTTCGATAGGGGTGGCGGCATTTTTCCATGTGTTCCATGCGATATAAAATAGGTAGCCCGCGCCTATGATCTTGGCACCTGTATAGGCCCAAGGGAAAAGCTGAAACACGCTATTAAGACCCAGAAGTGCAGCCAGTGTCCAAAGTGAGGCCATAAGCCCGAGGCCAATGCCTAGGATAATGCCAGCAGTGCGTCCCTTTACAAGCGAAGTGCGCACAGAAACAAGAAATGCAGGGCCTGGACTTGCGATCGCAGCCAGCAATGCGATGTTAAAAGCAATGATAAGCTCTAACGTCATAGATTATGTTCCTTCGAAATTGTGAACACAGAGACAGAATCCTGCCTTGATTTTATGTCAGTGTTAAATATGCTATGGTTAATGCGATCTTATTCTTGCGCAGGGGCAAATAAAATAGAATTTTTTAGATTTTATTCATAATTTAGTAACCTCCATTAACGCATATTAAGGTCAGGGATCATAGGTGTATTGAATTATCAATTTGGTAATTTCAGCTAAATGGAAAACAGGACGAATATATAGAATGTACGCGAAAATTGTTCTTGCAGGTGCGATGACAGCTGCCCTTTCACTCTCAGCTTTAACAACAGCCGCTTATGCGCAAAGCCCAACCCGTATCAAGCAACATAAAGCGTGGGGCGCTTATAGTGTTCAAAATACAGGCGGCAAAATTTGCTACGTACTTTCTGTCCCAACTGAAAAAAAGCCAGCTGACCGAGACCATGGCGATGTTTTCTTCATGCTTGCGCGCCACCCAGGCCAAGCGACAAGTCTAGAGCCACAATTTAAAGTTGGCTACCCTTTTGAAGAAAAATCCCGCGTAACACTTAATATAGATGGCAAGAAATTTGCGATGTATACGCAAGGTGGAAACGCTTGGATGGAAAATCCAGCTGAAGAGCAAAATGTTGTTGCTGCAATGCGCGCCGGGTCAAACATGTCACTTGAGGGTCGTTCTCGTCGTGGCACGGTTACGAGTTATAAATATTCGCTCTCCGGTGTAACAGCTTCCATCAAGGAAATTGATACCTGTAAGTAGGTTCTGTAAACTGCATTTCCAAATATAAAAACCCATTGGTTAACTGGTTATATAGTAATTGATTGTAGGCTCTGTTGAAATTTAACGAGAGCCCCGACAATGTCAGATTCAATAACTACAAAAGATCAAACTGGACTTCAGAATTCGTTTAGAAGTTCTTTTTCAAGTTATTCAGGCTATCTGCTCATAACGACTTTTACTGTGTCCATGCTATTATCAGCATTGTTGCTTTTTTTCGTCCAGCCAATGTTTAGTAAAATGGCATTGCCGTATCTCGGTGGCGCTTCGGGTGTTTGGAATACTGCGATGGTTTTTTTCCAAACGATGCTGCTTTTGGGATATTTGTACGCTCATTTATTATCGAAATATTTTTCCCTTATCTGGCAAATAATAATCCATGCTTGTGTGGTTTTTGCCAGCACGGTGTTTTTACCAATTGCTATACCAGAGGGTGTTGCTGTGCCGCAGACGGGGACACCCATGTTTTGGCTGATTGGCATTTTTACAGTCGCTTTGGGAGCGCCGTTTTTTGCTCTATCAGCTAATGCGCCACTGTTACAAAAATGGTTCTCCTATACAAATCATAAAGCAGCTGGTGATCCGTATTTTCTATACGCTGCGAGTAACTTAGGCAGCCTCCTATCTCTTCTTTCCTATCCTATATTAGTTGAACCCTTTTTCAGAGTTACAACTCAATCACTTACTTGGGCTTATGGATTTTCCGTACTAATGATTTGCATAATGATTTGCGGCTTTCTTGCTCGGTTTTTTACGAAACATCATGAGAATTCAGAATCCGATGAGGCTAAGCCCATAAGCCTTAAATCTATTAACTGGGAGCAACGCATATTATGGATTGGTTGCGCAACTGTTCCTTCAGGTCTTATGTTAGGCGTTACTACACACATTACCGCAAATATCGCATCTGCCCCATTTTTATGGGTGTTACCATTAGCCCTCTATTTACTGACCTTTATATTCGCATTTGCTACAAAACCATTTATTCAAACGTCACTCTTAAAAATGATTTTCCCATTTGTAGCCATAATATTGATTGTTTTGACAAATGCTCATGTTATGCCTGAAGTACTCAGTCTTTGTGTCCATTTGGCGGGTTTCTTTATCATTACACAAATGTGCCATAACAACTTGGCAGAAAACCGCCCAAGCGCTGAGCATTTGACAGAATTCTATTTTTTCATGTCTCTTGGTGGCGTACTAGGTGGCGCTAGTATCGCATTGGCAGCGCCCATATTATTTAATGATTCTCACGAATACGTGCTGATGATTATTGCAGCATCACTTCTATTGCCTGGTCTCTTCAGTAAAAGCCAAAATCTAACAAAAGAAATTATTACGATAATTGGCCTTATTCTAGCTATCGCATTACTTACAACCCAAGCTTATACTTGGGATCCTCAGACACGTTCAATTATCTTAACTTCGATTGGATCGCTTGCATTGTCGGCAGCAATCTTGAAGAAAAAACGCTTATCGTTTTCTTTGCCTATCATCTTAACTGGAGTGTGGTTTATTATCTCCGGTTTTCTAAATTCTTCTAGCCATATAGTATTTCAGGAACGAAGCTTTTTTGGTGTCGTAAAAGTCACGCAAAATCAGGACGGAGATAATACTGTAAACAAATTTGTGCATGGAAACACAGTGCATAATCTTCAAATTAACGTAGGGAAAACAAAAGCTTACCCATTAGCATATTACGCTCCGGAAGGTAGTTTTGGGCAAGCTGTTGATGCGGTTAGAGCTGATAAAGGTAACATAAATGTATCAGCTATAGGCCTTGGTGCAGGCGCTCTTGCTTGCCATATTCATGAAGGTGATAATTGGAAATTTTATG
>CAZXZQ010000016.1:0-18738 GCA_964645215.1 uncultured Rhizobiaceae bacterium
GAAGACGCCTGGCAGGAAGTGCCGGGTGAATATCGCGCCATGCTGCAACGCCTTATCGTAATCCAAGGCGATACGGAGCCGGGCTCTGTCGAGCAACAACGTTTCCTTGGGCTAACCGCACCTTCGCTCTACGATATGCGCAATCTCTTCCAAGTGAATGTGGAAGAGGGACGTCACCTATGGGCAATGGTCTATCTCTTGCAAAAATATTTTGGCAAGGCAGGGCGCGAAGAGGCGGACGACATGCTTATCCGCTCATCGGGTTCTGAAGAAGCACCACGCATGCTTGGTGCTTTTAATGAAGAAACACCGGACTGGCTCTCCTTCTTCATGTTCACTTATTTCACGGACCGCGATGGCAAGATGCAATTAGAGTCACTCGCGCAATCTGGCTTCGATCCATTATCTCGCACTTGTCGTTTCATGCTGACTGAAGAAGCGCATCATATGTTTGTGGGTGAAACGGGTGTCTCCCGTGTTCTCCAGCGCACCTGCGAAGCAATGAACGAGGCGGGAATTACTGATCCGTATGACATCAACAAGATCCGCGATCTTGGCGTAATTGACCTGCCAACCATTCAGAAAAAGCTCAATATGCATTATTCCCTGTCGCTTGATTTGTTCGGTCAGGAAGTTTCCACCAATGCAGCAAATGCGTTTAACGCCGGAATTAAAGGGCGCTTTATGGAGCATCGCCTTGAGGATGACCACAGACTAAACGATGCGACCTATCCGGTCGTGCAGTTTGACAATGGCAAAATGGAATTGAAAGATATGCCAGCACTTACCGCCATCAACATGCGCTTGCGTGATGATTATAAGCGTGACGCTTCTGGCGGTCTGCGCCGCTGGAACAAACTCATTCAAAAACAGAACGTCGATTTTGAATTGGTATTACCACATGAAGGGTTCCATCGCGGTATCGGTGTATTTAAAAATCAGCCAATTGATCCTGAAGGCAAGCTTCTCTCACAAGAAGAGTTCGATGCAAAGAAAGGCGATTGGCTGACGGATAGCGCGGATGGCGATTTCATCCAATCCTTGATGGTGCCATGCTATGAGCCGGGCAAATATGCAGGCTGGATAGCGCCGCCAAAGATGGGCATCGACAACAAGCCCGGCGACTTTGAATATGTCCAATTGCACATGGCTTAAGTGAGGTAGGAACAATATGAAAATCGGACTACTCTACGGCACTGAAACTGGTAATGCTGAAATACTTTGCGACGACATTGAAACTGAGCTTGGTTCAGATCATGAATGCGCAATTGAGAGTTTAGCGGATGTTTCGCACGCTGATCTGGATGCAGATACGTTTTATATTTTCGTCGTTTCCACCTATGGGAATGGCGACCTACCATCCGGTGCGTCTAAGTTTTTTGACGAAGTAAGCGAAGATAAACCAGATCTGAGCCGGATTACCTTCGCGATCTTTGGTCTTGGTGATATGGTGTTTGACTATACTTTCGCACAAGGATCTGAGAAACTTGCTGCATTGCTTAAAGAGTGCAAAGCCAAAATGATCGGTGAGCGCGGCATTCACGATGCTTCATCTATTGATATGCCAGAGGATATTGGTTTGCCATGGGTGCAGGGCATTATGTCTCAAATGATGGCTGAAGCAGCTTAGGCGGCATGAATGCTGGATAATGTAAAAGCCACTCCGAATAAAGAAAATGTATCGCAATTTCTTGCTGGTGTTGGTGCTCGTGTGAAGACGGAGCGACGGGCAGCGAAACTATCTCGCAAGTCGCTGTCTGAATTATCGGGTGTCTCTGAACGTTATCTTGCGCAACTGGAAACTGGCGCTGGTAACATCTCACTTGCAATTCTGTACCGCATTGCAATCGCGCTAGAGAAGGAGCCGCAATGGTTTCTTTTAACCGCTGAACCCAACCCCCATAAAGCACAACGCATTTGTTTGATTGGTCTGCGTGGTGCAGGCAAATCCACATTGGGTAAATATGTTGCAGAGCAACTTTCCTATGAGTTCATTGAATTAAACCATGCGATTGAACGCCATTCGGGCATGGCAATCAGCGAAGTGATGGCGCTCTATGGACAAGAGGGCTATCGCAGGCTTGAGGGTCAGGCGATTAAGGCAATCACTGAATCGCGCAACAAGGTCATTCTGGCTGCCGCTGGCGGTGTGGTTTCTGAGGAAAACACACTCGATACGTTGCTTTCATCCTTCCACACAATTTGGTTGAAAGCACAACCTGAAGAGCACATGCAGCGTGTCCGCGATCAGGGCGATGTGCGGCCTATGGCAGGAAACCCGCGTGCGATGGAAGATTTAAAATCTATTCTGACAGAGCGCGAAGCGCTTTATGCGCGAGCCGATGTCATGGTCGATACATCCAACAAGAAGCTGGAAGCCAGTCAAAGCGAGTTGCTTTCTATTGTAAAACAGCTGGACACATAAGCTTTCAATGATTGAGTTCATAAAATTTTTAACATAGACTTTTTCAAAGCTGAAAAGGATATGTCATGGCTGGTACAAAATATTCCGCAAAAGAATTGATAGAAAAGCTCGTCGGTTTTCCAACCGTATCTTGTGACTCTAATTTGGAACTCATCGAGTTCGTGAAAGACTATCTTGCAGGTTGGGACGTCGAAAGCCATCTCGTTTATAATGAAGAGCGCAATAAGGCCAATCTCTACGCAACCGTTGGGCCCAATGTAGAAGGCGGTATTATTCTTTCGGGCCATACGGATGTGGTTCCCGTTGAGGGTCAAGCTTGGGACACGGACCCGTGGACTGTGGTTGAAAAAGACCGCAAGCTTTACGGGCGTGGTACGGCAGACATGAAATCATTTTCGGCAGTTGGCTTGTCACTTGTGCCGGAAATGCTCGAAGCGGGTTTATCCAAACCCATCCATTTTGCCCTTTCCTATGATGAAGAAGTTGCGTGTCTGGGGGCGCCGGACATGATTGCTGAAATGGCTGTTAAATGCCCACCAGTTCATGCAGTGATTGTGGGTGAGCCAACCATGATGGAAACGGTTACATCGCATAAAGCAATTCTCGATATTGAAACCTATGTGCGTGGCTTTGAAGTACATTCAAGTCTGGTACATACCGGCGTCTCTGCTGTCGCCGTGGCCTCTCGTCTTGTTACTTGGTGGGAAGACAGAATGTTGGCGGGTGCTGCAAAGGCAGATAAGACTTCTATTTACGTGCCTCCATTCTCAACCTTCCATTGCGGCATCATTCAGGGCGGCACGGCGCATAACATCACGGCGAAGGATTGCTTCTTTGTGACAGACATTCGCAGTATGCCGGATGAAACTCCACATGAGCATTTGGAGGCTTATTATAAGCATCTGAATGAAACGGTAATTCCGGCTATGCAGGCAATCCACCCGGATACAGGCATTGAAACCAAAATCGTTGCTGATGTTCCGGGACTACGACCGGAAGATAATGGTGCGGCAGAACAATTCGTGCGTTCCATTACCGGTGACAATGGCACCCACGTGGTCGCTTACGGTACAGAAGGTGGTCAGTTTCAGGATGGCGGTTATTCCACAGTGATCTGCGGACCCGGCTCGATAGAACAGGCCCATCAACCCAACGAATTTCTTGCCGTCTCAGAAGTCGAAGCCTGTCAGGACTTCTTGCGTAAGGTGATTTCTCGCTGCTGTTAAGTTCACAAAATTAGGTGGAAGCGAAATTTTTCCTTTTTAGTTACAAATAAAACTGTTACATTTGAAACTAATTTGGAGGTAACTCAAGTGAAGCATGAAAATGTGAGTGCGGAAACATCCGCTAAAAATCAGCTAGCAGCCCATGAAGCTTACATGCCCGGTTTTGGCAATGACTTTGAAACCGAAGCGCTGCCCGGTGCTTTGCCGCAAGGCATGAACAGTCCGCAAAAATGTGAGTATGGCCTCTATGCAGAGCAGCTTTCCGGCACACCGTTTACGGCACCGCGTGGACATAACGAGCGCACGTGGTGTTATCGCATTCGCCCGTCGGTGAAGCATACTGGCAAGTTCAAGAAAATCGACATGCCATATTGGAAATCTGCCCCACATGTTGAGGAAGATATTATCTCGCTTGGCCAATATCGCTGGGACCCGGTTCCTCATGCCTTTGATGATTTCACATTCATCTCTGGCATGCGCACTATTACCACAGCTGGTGACGTGAACACACAGGTTGGTATGGCTGCGCATATTTATCTCGCAACAAAGTCCATGGATGATGAGTATTTCTATTCAGCGGACAGTGAGCTGCTCGTCGTGCCGCAAGAGGGGCGTTTACGCTTCCGCACTGAGCTTGGCGTGATTGATCTGGAGCCCAAAGAGATAGCAGTTATCCCGCGCGGCATGGTCTATTCGGTGGAAGTTATTGAAGGTCCCGCACGTGGTTTTGTCTGTGAAAATTATGGCCAGAAATTTGACCTGCCAAACCGTGGGCCGATTGGTGCTAATTGTCTGGCAAACCCGCGTGACTTTAAAACACCGATTGCGGCTTTCGAAGATAAAGAAGCTAAATCACGTGTCATCATCAAATGGTGTGGTCAGTTCCATGAGAGCTTTATCAATCACTCACCGTTAGATGTTGTTGCGTGGCACGGTAATTACGCACCTTGTAAATATGATCTTAGAACGTTCAGCCCTGTAGGTGCTGTGCTATTCGATCATCCTGATCCTTCAATTTTCACCGTTCTCACGGCACCTTCTGGTGTTGAAGGCACGGCGAACATTGATTTCGTTCTCTTCCGCGAGCGTTGGATGGTTGCCGAAAATACCTTCCGCCCACCTTGGTATCATAAAAACATCATGTCTGAATTGATGGGTAATATTTACGGCATTTATGATGCAAAGCCGGAAGGTTTTATTCCCGGTGGAATGAGCTTGCACAATATGATGCTACCACATGGGCCGGATGCACCTGCCTTTGAAGGTGCGTCGAATGCGGAACTTAAAGCAGCGAAGCTCGACAACACCATGTCCTTCATGTTTGAGACGCGTTTCCCGCAACACTTAACGCGCTTTGCAGCACAGGAAGCGCCGCTACAGGACACCTATCAAGATTGCTGGGATGATATCGAAAAGAAATTCGATGGCACTCCGGGCACGAAATAAATTCTCTCACTTTAGGAACGAATGAATGAAGCTAGCTAGTTTAGAAAACGGATCACGCGACGGGGTTTTGGTCGTCGTATCGAAAGACCTTACCCAATGTTCAACCGTCGGCCATATAGCGCCTACAATGCAAGCAGCCCTTGATAATTGGGCGAATGTTGCGCCGCGCTTGGCCCGTGTCGCTGAGAGCATGGAAGCCGGTGCACAACCTATTCAACGCTTTCATGAAGGTGAAGCGCTTTCGCCACTACCACGTGCTTACCAATGGGCTGATGGTTCTGCTTACGTAAATCACGTTGAACTTGTGCGTAAGGCGCGGAACGCGGAAATGCCTGCAAGTTTCTGGGAAGACCCGCTCATGTATCAAGGTGGTTCAGATACATTCCTCGCGCCGCGTGATCCAATTGTAATGGCAGATGAAGCCTATGGCATCGATATGGAAGGCGAAGTTGCGGTTATTGTTGATGACGTGCCGATGGGCGCTTCTCGCGAGGTAGCGCTCGATGCTGTTCGTCTTGTCATGATTGTAAACGATGTGTCTCTGCGCGGGCTTATTCCTGCAGAACTCGGCAAGGGCTTTGGCTTCTTCCAGTCCAAACCATCGTCTGCCTTTTCTCCTGTCGCGGTAACGCCGGACGAACTTGGTGACGCGTGGAAAGACGGTAAGCTGCATCTGCCGCTCTGTGTAGACTATAATGGCGAACCCTTTGGCCGTGCCGAGGCTGGCATTGATATGACGTTTGATTTCGGAACGCTTGTTGCTCATGCTGCCAAAACACGGCCGCTGGGTGCGGGTGCGATTATTGGTTCTGGCACTGTTTCCAACAAGCTCGACGACGGTCCGGGTAAATCGATTGTTGAAGGTGGCGTTGGTTACTCATGCATTGCAGAAATTCGCATGATCGAAACCATCAACGATGGCAAGCCTTCAACAAGCTTTATGAAATTTGGCGACACAGTGCGCATTGAAATGAAAGACGCAGATGGCAAGTCCATTTTTGGCGCAATAGAACAAGTGGTGGAGAAATATAATGGCTAAAGCATTTGCCTCGCAAGGCGACCTAACGGAAAAGAAAATTACCTTTGATGAAGTAGGAGAGGGGCTTTGGGCTTTTACTGCTGAGGGTGATCCAAATTCTGGTGTGATCATCGGTGATGATAGCGTGATGATTGTGGAGGCGCAGGCAACGCCGCGTCTTGCAAACAAGGTGATCGAAAAGGTTCGTGAAGTAACGGACAAGCCAATCTCTCACCTTGTGCTGACACACTATCATGCTGTGCGTGTACTTGGCGCATCTGCTTATGGTGCCAATCAAATTATCATGTCAGACGCAGCGCGTGGCATGGTGGCGGAGCGCGGGCAGGAAGATTGGGACAGCGAGTTTCAACGTTTCCCGCGTCTCTTTGAAGGCCATGAAAGCATTCCGGGTCTCACTTGGCCGACGACCAGTTTTACAGGTTCAATGACCGTTCATCTTGGCAATCGTCGTGTGGACTTGATGCAGCTTGGCCGTGCGCATACAGCGGGCGATATTGTCATTCATGTGCCTGATCAAAACGTCATGTTCACGGGTGATATAGTGGAGTACCATTCCGCCTGCTATTGCGGCGATGGGTTCTTCAATGAGTGGAGCGATACACTCGATCAGATCAAATGGTTTGATGTCGATGCCATCGCGCCGGGGCGTGGTGATGCACTGGTGGGCAAAGAGATGGTGGATGCAGCGATTGAAAGCACACGTGATTTCGTTTCAAGCACCTATCGCCCGGCGGCAAAAGTCGCAGCTCGCGGTGGAACTCTAAAAGAAGCTTGGGACGCCGTGCGAGCCGAGTGTGATCCGAAGTTTAGCGACTATGCGATCTACGAACACTGCCTGCCGTTCAATGTTGCCCGCGCCTATGACGAAGCGCGCGGCATTGAACATCCTCGCATTTGGACAGACAAACGCGACATCGAAATGTGGGAAGCACTGCAGGGATAGGGAGTATGCCACAATATGACTATCAACCTTTTGAAGTAACCGCCCCGCCCGAGCTTGGCGGTGGGGGTGAGGCTAAGTCTCAATATCCGGTTGCGATTATTGGGGCCGGACCAATTGGTCTTGCTGCTGCGGTTGATCTTGCCTTGAGAGGTATTCCAAGTGTGGTGTTGGATGATAATAACGTCGTCTCGATTGGCTCTCGCGCGATTTGTTGGGCGAAGCGAACACTTGAAATATTTGATCGCCTCGGCGTGGGTGAACGTATGCTTGAAAAAGGCGTAACGTGGAAAACCGGACGCTTGTTTCATGGCGCAGATGAGGTTTACAATTTTGACCTCTTGCCTGAAGACGGACACAAATATCCAGCTTTTATCAATCTTCAGCAATATTATGTAGAGCAATATCTGGTGGAGCGGGCGTTAGAATTCCCGGACCTGATTGATTTGCGATTTAACAACAAGGTTGTGAACCATGCGGACAAGGGCGATCAAATCGCGCTCGATGTGGAAACAGACTTTGGTGCTTATACGTTGAATGCGGAATATGTTTTGGCCTGTGAAGGCGCAGGCTCTCCGACGCGAAAACGCATGGAGTTGGCGTTCGAAGGGCAGACCTTTGAAGAGCATTTCCTGATTGCAGATGTGGAGATGGATGAAAGCCCGTTTGAAACAGAAGAAGCCGAACGTTGGTTCTGGTTCGAGCCGGAATTTCACCCCGGCCAATCGGCACTTCTGCATAAACAACCAGACAATATCTATCGTATAGATCTTCAACTAGGTCCGGATGCTGACCCGAAAGCTGAAGCGGTTGAAGAAAAGGTGTTCCCTCGCATTAAGGCAATGGTAGGTGATAAGCCTTTCAAGCTTGACTGGATGAGTGTTTATAAATTCCGCTGCGCCAAGCTTGAGCGCTTCGTGCATGGGCGAATGATTTTTGTTGGCGATAGCGCGCATGTGGTTTCACCATTTGGTGCGCGTGGTGGCAATGGTGGCATTCAGGATGTCGATAATCTTTGCTGGAAACTTGCAATGGTACTCGCGGGTGAGGCGACTACTTCTCTGCTGGAAACTTATAATGAAGAGCGGGTGCATGGCTCTGCAGAGAACATTAAAAATTCATCGCGCGCGACCAACTTCATGACACCAAAATCACCGGTTGAACACATGTTCCGAAACGAAGTTTTGAAGCTTTCTAAAGATATGCCGTTCGCACGAAAGCTGATAAATTCTGGACGCCTATCCGTGCCATGTTCTTTGGCAGGGATGGCGCTCCAGAATGATAATGAAAGCATGATTGGTCATGCCGTTATTGATGCGCCGCTCAGTGAAAATAATTGGCTGGTAAGCGTGGCGCAAGGCGCATTCACGCTTGTGGGCTTTGGCGATGTTAAACTGCCAGAAGTAGCAGGCATTAAACGTATCGGCATTGCACAAGCCACGGATGAATATCCAACCTATGAAGATATTTCCGGTCATGCACTTGCACGTTATGGCGAGGGCAAAGCCTATCTCTTCAGACCAGATGGACATGTGATGGCCATTTTTGATGCGCCGACAAAAGCAGAGGTCGAGCAAGCACTTGCCCGCGTTCACGGTCCTCAAAAATTTGAAGAGGTCGCGTAATGGTAGATATATCCGAAGACAAATTGGGTGCATACGGTGATGATTTCTACAGCGCATTGATGGAAGCGCATGAGGGCTTAAGCGAAGAGCAAAGTCATGCGCTTAATGCGCGACTGGTACTGATCATGGCAAACCAGATTGGTGACATGGATATCCTGTCTGCGGTTTTGAACAAGGCCAAGGCAACACATGAGTAAAGATATATTCGATCTTGCGTCTTTCTTGCCCTTCGAATTGCATCAGGCATCAGAAGCGCAAAGTCAGTCTTTTGCAAAAATTTACCGCGAGAAATATGATATGACGCGGACTGAGTGGCGCGTCTTTGCCCATTTAGGCGAAGCCGAGATGATGACTGCAACCGAAATCACTCAGGCGTCCAAATTACACAAGACCAAGATTTCCCGCGCCGTATTTTCACTAGAAAAGCGCGGATGGCTGATACGGACAACAGATGCAGAAGATCGCCGCATCAATAGCCTTATGCTCTCAAAAAGTGGGCGCAGCGTCTATAAAGAACTTTCTGCCGAAGCTTTTGCTTTCAACAAAAAGATAGAGAAAATTTTGGGCGCAAAAGAATTTGCCGATGGGTTAGCAGTGCTGAGACGTTTGCAACAGATATAAATTACTTTTGGCGAGTCTTAAAGAATGCGGCAATATGATCTGCGATGAGATTGTTTGATGTTTCGCGTCCAAGACGTCGTTCCGCATCATCGGCATCTTCTGGAGGCACGACATTGCGTCTGGCATCCAAAAGCCCTTCAATAAAATCTGCACCAAATTCCGGGTGTGGCTGCCATGTAACAATGTCGTCACCATAGGCAAGCGCTGCATATTTGCAGAAATCATTTTCTGCGATGACGCGGGCGTCTTGCGGTTTTTCGACCACTTGGTCCTGATGCCAGGCATTAATGGTAACCGGGCTTTCTGTGTTCTCATATGCATAGTCAGTTGCACCCAATGCCCAGCCACCGGAAAATTTTTCCACCTTGCCACCAAGTGCTTGCGCAATGATTTGATGTCCGAAGCAAAATCCGGCCATCGGCACCTTTTGGGCGTATATCGCACGAATTAAATCTTCAAGTGGCGGTATCCAGTCATGATCTTCATAAGCGCCAAACTTGGAGCCGGTAATGATCCAACCTTCTGCGTCTTTTGGAGATTCTGGAAATACATTGTCCAACACAGGATAAGTTACAAACGTAAAATCATGCCCCGCCAGAAGTTCACGGAACTTCCCGTCATAATCACCATGTTCCGCCAACATTTCTTCAGGCGAGCGTCCGGTTTGCAATATGCCAAGTTTCATTAAAGTTCTGCCTGTTTGATTTGAATCTTTATAATCCATCGGAAAGCTAGACCAAAGACAAAATTCATTCTGCGTCTGAAAATGTTTGAAGCTTAGTTCTGTTTCATGTCATGATATCAAAAAGAGGAGAACCCATGACAAAGACAGTATTGGTAACCGGCGCAAGCCAAGGTGTAGGTAAAAACGCAGCGATATCCTTAGCCAAATCCGGCTTTCAGGTAATTGCCACGGCGCGTAACAAGGACAAACTGGCAGAAACAGTAAGTGAGGGTGAAGGGCAAATTGCAGCCATCGTAAGCGACGTGACGGATATAGCCTCAGTAGATGCATTGTTTGCTGAAATCAAGAAGAAGCATGGTCGTCTTGATGTTCTCTTCAACAATGCAGGTAACATGCTTCCATCAATAAATTTTGGGGATATGGAGTTTGAAGACTTTAAACGCGTGATTGATGTCAATCTGAATGGCGCATTTTTGGTAGCCAATCGTGCTTATCGCATGATGCGTGATCAATATCCGCAGGGGGGGCGGATTATCAATAATGGTTCCATTTCAGCTTATATGCCGAGACCCGGCTCCGCTGCGTACACGGCATCCAAACATGCGATTAGTGGTCTGACACGCAGTATTGCGCTGGATGGGCGTACACATAATATTGCATGTGGCCAAATTGATATTGGCAATGCAGCGTCCGAAATGACAGACCAAATCAGCAAAGGCGTTCCGCAGGCGGATGGTTCCATCAAGGGAGAACCTACTATCAATGTGCAACATATAGGGGATGCGGTGGTTCACATGGCTAAATTACCGTTGGATGCAAACATTCTCTTCATGAACGTAATGGCAACAACCATGCCATTTGTCGGGCGAGGGTAATCCTTGCTAATTTGCCAATGCTCTTGTTTTGAATAATGATTTTATAGTAATTCCTGTTTTAGGGGGTTTACACAAAGCTCAAACTGTTCAAAACTAAGGCACGAAAAAATCAATATATTTCATAGACTGCGCTATATTAGGGAGGAATAATATATGGCATCTGTATCCATGGTCGTAAACGGCGAGAATGTTTCCGCTGAAGTCGAAGACCGTACACTTCTCGTAGAATTTATCCGTGAACATCTGAGGTTGACTGGCACCCATGTGGGTTGTGATACATCTCAGTGTGGGGCATGTGTTGTGCATGTGGATGGTAAGGCAGTTAAGTCCTGCACCACGCTTGCAGCCCAAGCAAATGGCAGCGAGGTGACGACGATTGAAGGTCTTGCTAATGGCGATCTTCATCCGATGCAAACTGCTTTTAAGGAAAATCACGGACTACAATGTGGTTTCTGCACACCAGGCATGATTATGTCTGCGACAGACATGGTGAACCGTCTTGGCAAAGACCTTGACGAGAAAACCATCCGCGAGGAACTGGAAGGCAATATCTGCCGCTGCACCGGTTACCACAATATCGTGAAATCAATTAAGGATGGCGCTTCAAAAATGTAACCTCGGTTACAATTTTGAGCTTTGCTATTTTTCTGAGGAGGAAAATCAATGAGTGAAGGTATCGGCGCACGCGTGCTGCGCAAAGAAGACAAGAGATTTGTTACAGGCTCTGGTAAATATACAGACGATGTGAAAAATCATAACCAGTGCTATGCTGCATTTGTGCGTTCGCCACATGCGCATGCAAAGGTTAAAGGCATCGATAAGTCCGCAGCAGAAGCCATGGACGGTGTTGCTGCAGTGTTAGACGGCCATCAGCTAACCGGCGACGGCATTGGCAATATTATTTGTGGTTGGGGCATTACATCAAAAGATGGTTCGCCAATGAATATGGGCGCTTGGTCAGCATTAGCAACTGAAACAGTGCGCTATGCAGGCGATGCAGTTGCAGTGGTAATAGCATCAAGCCAAGCACTTGCAAGAACTGCTGCGGAAGCAGTTGCAGTTGACTATGAAGAGCTACCTGTAGTGACAGATGGCGCTGCTGCACTTGAAGGTGGCGCACCGCAAATTCACCCGGAAGCTGCGAACAACCTGATTTATGATTGGGAAATTGGTGACAAAGAACCGACAGAAGCAGCGTTAGCGGGCGCCGCTTATGTCTGTGAAATGGATATCACCAATAACCGCGTTGTGCCGAACCCGATGGAGCCACGCTCTGCGGTTGCAACCTATGACACAGCGGAAGATCACTACACGCTTTATACAACATCGCAAAATCCGCATGTTGCGCGTTTGGTGCTTTCTGCATTCTATCAGGTGGCGCCGGAGCATAAACTTCGCGTGATTGCACCAGATGTTGGCGGTGGCTTTGGTGCCAAGATTTATATCTACCCGGAAGAAATTGTATGTCTTTGGGCGAGCATGAAAACGGGTAAGTCTGTTAAATGGACATCAGATCGCTCAGAAGCATTCCTCACAGATGCACATGGTCGCGACCATGTAACAACAGCGAAGATGGGCTTTGATGCAGACAACAATATTGTTGGTTTCCAAGTGGATACAATCGCGAATTTGGGCGCTTATATGTCGCTCTTCTCGTCGGCGGTTCCGACATATCTTTATGCAACGCTGTTGTCCGGTCAGTATAACATCACAAACATTCATGCGAATGTGCGTGCAGTTTATACCAATACCACGCCAGTGGACGCATATCGCGGCGCTGGTCGTCCGGAGGCTGCTTATCTGATTGAGCGTATGATGGAAACAGCGGCGCGTGAACTTGGCGTGAGCCCGGCTGATTTGCGCCGTCAAAACTTCGTTCAGGAGTTCCCGCACCAGACACCGGTTATCATGGCATATGATAGTGGTGATTTTGCTGTAAATCAGGATGCTGCCAAGAAAGCTTCAGACTATGATGGCTTTGAAGCGCGTCGTGCAGAAGCAGCTTCTCGCGGCAAATTGCGTGGTATTGGCATGTCGGCCTATATTGAAGCATGTGGCATTGCGCCATCAGCTGCGGTTGGCTCGCTTGGTGCTGGCGTTGGTTTGTGGGAATCTGCTGAGGTTCGCGTGAACCCGGTTGGAACAGTTGAAATCTTGACCGGCTCACACAGTCATGGTCAGGGCCACGAAACAACTTTTGCACAATTGGTAACCGACCGTTTTGGTCTCCCAACAGACAATGTACAAATTGTTCATGGTGACACAGACAAAGTTCAGTTTGGCATGGGCACATACGGATCACGCTCAGGCGCGGTTGGCATGTCTGCCATCGCAAAAGCGCTTGATAAGGTGGAAGCAAAAGCGAAGAAAATCGCAGCGCATCTACTGGAAGCAGATGAAGGCGATATTGTCATTGAAAACGGTGAAGTTAAAGTTGCCGGAACTGATAAGACGCTTGGTTGGCATGAAGTTTGCCTTGGTGCTTACACAGCGCACAACCTGCCGGAAGGCATGGAGCCTGGCCTCAAAGAGGGCGCATTCTATGACCCAGCCAACTTTACTTTCCCGGCTGGCACATACATTTGTGAAGTAGAAGTTGACCCAGATACCGGTGTTACGGATGTGGTTCAATTTGTTGCGTCTGATGACTTTGGCACAATTATCAATCCGATGATTGTTGAAGGTCAGGTGCATGGCGGTATCGCACAAGGCGTTGGTCAGGCTTTGCTTGAACAAGCGGTCTATGATGACAATGGTCAACTGTTGACCGGTTCATATATGGACTACACCATGCCACGAGCGGATGATTTGCCAAGCTACACTGTTAGCCATGAATCAACCGTATGTCCCGGCAACCCGCTTGGCATTAAAGGTTGTGGTGAGGCTGGAGCGATTGGTTCGCCACCGGCTGTTATCAACGCAATCACAGATGCAATTGGCAACAATGATCTATCCATGCCGGCAACACCTGCGAAGGTTTGGGCGGCGATTCAAGCTGGTGGCGCTAAGCAGGCCGCTGAGTAGTGAGAAATGTACTGCCGGAGTAATCCGGCAGGCAAAACAATGAAGTTGTTTTGAATTACGAACGCCCGATAGCGATGCCGCTGGAGGGCTAGGAGGAACAAAAATGTACGAAACAAAATATCACAGAGCTTCTAGTGCAGATGAAGCAACATCCATGATGTCAGGTGCTGACGACGGTAAGTATGTGTCCGGCGGCCAAACACTAATCCCAACCATGAAGCAGCGATTGGCAGCGCCGTCTGATTTGATCGACCTTCGTCACATTGACGATATGAAGGGCGTGTCAGTTGATGGCAATCAAGTCACAATTGGTGCAGCAACTACGCATGCTGAAGTGGCAGGTTCCAAAGAGCTTCAAAAAGCATGCCCGGGATTGGCAAGCCTAGCGGGTGGCATTGGCGATCCGCAGGTACGTCATATGGGAACGATTGGCGGCTCAATTGCCAACAATGACCCTGCTGCTGATTATCCGGCTGCTATGATGGCACTAAACGCGCAAATCAAAACAACAAAGCGTACGATTGATACGGATGACTTCTTCACGGGCATGTTTGAAACTGCACTTGATGATGATGAAATCATTGTGTCTGTCTCTTTCCCGGCTCCGGCGAAAGCGGCTTATGCCAAATTCCCGAACCCGGCGTCTCGCTATGCAATGGCTGGCGTTTTCGTGGCGAAGCTTAAAAACGGCATGGCACGCGTTGGCGTAACTGGTGCAGGTAGCGATGGTGTACACCGTCACGAAGGCATGGAAGAAGCACTGCAGGCAGATTGGTCTGCTGATGCGATTGCAGGTTGTGATGTGGATGAAGGTGCAGTGCTTTCAGACCTTCATGGCGATGCAACCTACCGCGCTAACCTTGTGAAAGTGATGGCAAAGCGTGCTGTTGAGGCGGCTGGCTAATAGTTCCTTATATCTTAAGCAAATTATTTGGGCCTCTCCGGAGGCCCTTTTGTTTGATATCAAAGAATAGTTTTTTCATAAGGCGGTGAAGTAAGTTTTTCACCGCGTTCATTCCATTTGAACATTTCGCTATGGCCCTCGAGCAAATATTCATTTTGTTCAGCCATATATAAGTTGTAGCTGCTAGGCATATACCCATACGAATAGCGATATGCCAATTCTTTGGAGTTAAACTTTATCATAACAGCCCCCACAAGGTTTGCGCCAGCAGCGCGAAGTCGCGTAACAGCGCTCGCAGCAGTTTTGCGTGCAGTTGTTTCGCCTGAGATCACAAATAATGTAGCGTCCGTTTGATGGGTTATTATGGGGGCGTCTGATAAGCCTAAAACAGGTGGGCAATCAATAATAACAATGTCATATTTTTTGGAGCAGAAATGAATAGTAAGTCCCATTTTTTGCGAAGCCAATAAATCAACAGGATTTGGTGGAATTGTTCCTGCAGAAAGAAAAGTGATGTTCTTATCGTCTGTTTCTCGAAATAATTTCAGTACGTCATCGCTGCACATTACATTCGTTAGTAAATTGGAAAGGCCAATGTCATTGTTGAGATTAAACAATTTATGTAATTGAGGTTTGCGTAAGTCAGCATCAATGAGCAATACTTTTTTACCAAGCGCTGCAAAATCATGAGCAAGTTTATATGATGTTGTTGTTTTTCCATCAGACATACCTGAACTTGTAACTGCCAGTGATTTCATCTGACCATCAGGTGCTGTGAACTGAAGCGAGGTACGCAGGGTTCTATAAGCTTCTGATACAGTTGAGCCTATATCATCAAGCATTTGCTGCATATCTGGCTTTTCGATATAGGGTATCGTAGCCAATGTAGGCAGTTTTAATTCCTGTTCAATTTGCTCAGTTGAAGAAAATTGATTGTTGAGTGCTTCCAATACGTAAATCACTATCCCTGCAATTGCTGTAAAAAGCGCAAATGATGCCAGCAAGTTAAGTAATAGATTTGGATAAATCGGTGTTAAAGGAGGGATAGCGTCATCAATGATACTCGCGTTTGATATGTTTAACTTAGAGCCAACACTTATATCATTTAACTTGGTTATGAGTGTCTCATATTGAGCGCGGTTTGAATCTGCTTCTCGCTTTAAAATTGTGTATTGGATGTTTTTATTTTGAAAGTCAGATTGCTGTTGATCAAGTTTGGCTAATTCATTTCGCAGTGCGTTTTCTTTAGCAATTGCTTGTTCAAATTTTATGTCAACTGATTTTGAAATCGAACTAATTTCTAGATTTACTTGTCTGGATAGTTCCTGGATTTGTGCATTCAATCGCTGCATTTCAGGAAAATCTGGTTTTAGCGTGCTTAACTTCTCTTGATAGCTTGCCCGTAACTCTGCAATTTTTTGCTTTGTAATCTGTACAGCATCACTTTGGAAAACTTCTGGGAGTGATTGTGCGTTTCCAGCTTTTACTTGCAAGCTGTAGCGCTCCGCAGATAAGCGTTGTTGTATAGCCTCAGAAAGTGCTGAGTTTATCTCGGCAATGCTCTTGCTGATCAATGAGTTTTCGTCACCGGTAATTGTTATGTCTGCAGATCGTGCATATTGTACTAATGCCTGTTCAGATTGCTGTAATCTGTTTTTTGCCGAGTCTACTTGTTTAGAAATAAAGTTGCTGGCAATTTGTGATGTTTCATTTTTCCTGTCGACATTGAGAGCGATAAAACTCTTCATGGCCTGATTTACAATCTTGGCTGCTAGCCTGTTATCAGGATCGGAATAACTTAATAGGATGATGCTTGTATTACGGATGATAGATGCAGAGATATTGCTCTGCAAAACGCTTACTGCTTTTGATATTCGCTCAGCTTGGGAAAGGTTAGTAATATCTATTGCTGGTGATGTGTCAAAAAAACGTGTTGTAATATTATGAAAAGATAGAAATGGAACGGGCATTAGAAATGTATCATTTGCATCCAAATTGAGCTCTCTAACAATGTGAGCGGCCAGTTCACGTGTAAGCATTTTCTGTTTGGCCGTTTCAAAAGCACGGATATCATTTGCTTGTGTTACAACTTCCAAGTCTTGAATTGCTTTTGCACTTGAAGTGACAATTTCAATTTTGGATTGAGCTCTATATTGGGGCGTCTGCATCAAATTAAATATAAGGCCACAGATTAGCCCGCCAATTATAAGCGCAGAAACTACAATGCGATGGCGAGAAATAATTCGGAATATCTTTAGTAAATCGAAGTGTGTTTGCTCATTGCTGTCATCTCTTAAAATGCCGTAACCATTGTTTGCCGGTATATCTGCAAAGTCAATTTGATTTTGATGCAAATTGTAGAGTGTAGGGGGGCTTTGATAATTCATGATGGTTATCAGTCCCTATCAAAATGGCGTTGCGATGCGGGCGGCAGAAACGGCAACACCGAGTGCATCGCGCAATTTTTGGTTCGCAATTTTTTGCTTGGATGTAAACGCTACAATTATATCGCCGCCAAATATTCGCGGATCTTGTTCCTTCCCGCTTCTGATATTTTTCAGGTTTTGATTTGCAACAAGTTTACGCCCATTAATTTCTCGATAGACATAAACTTTTTCTTCATCCGCAAGATCTGTTAGGCCTTTTGCTAAAGCAACAACTTGGATCAAGGAAACGCTAGCACCAACAGCATAAATGCCAGGTTGAGAAAACTCGCCATCTAACGTGACCTGCTGTCCAATGGACTCTTTTACAAATACGGATATTTCGGGTGACTGCAAATACCTAACACCATATTCTTGCTCAAGATCTTTTTCAAAAGCATTTACGGTTTTGCCCGCCGCAGATACGTTGCCAATAAGTGGTAGAGAAACCTCGCCCAAGGAGTTTACTTGCACGGTCTTGTCTAGTTCATTTACCTGAAAAACATCTATTTCTAAAATATCGCCGCTAGTTAAAAGAACGTCAGCGCCATTTCTTGTGTTATCTGGCGGCGGAAGGTAACTGACGAGCCGCAGCTCGGAAGTGCTGCTGTTATCAGACGCAATGGTTTTAGATGTCGAAGATATAGAGCCTGTATTATTACAAGCTGCCAACAACAACAGTAATGTTAGAAAATAAACAAGCTTGTTTATTTTCATAATAAGTATTCGATTTTTTCCCACACTAAGCACCAATTAAAAATTAATACTGAGAATAATAAACACTAATATTTACTGCGAGTCTATAATGGTTGTAAATTTGTGATAATCTAAACTGATTGAGAAAAGTAAGATAAGAATGAGTTTGGACATAAATTAATTTTCTCATACACATAGTAGTGTTTTGGTGAATGGCCTATGACGGTATATCCAACTATTGAAATATAGACGACGAAAGTTGATATGCAAAACTCACAGGTACGAACTGTTATTCTAAGTGGTGGCTCAGGGACACGGCTTTGGCCTTTATCTCGCAAAGGCAAACCAAAGCAATTTATGAAGATAGCGTCCCAGCACTCCCTATTACAAAATACAATTTTGCGTTGTACAGGTGATCAGTATTTTGAAAAGCCTATTATTGTTGGTGCGGATGAGCATCGGTTTCTGATTAAAGAGGAAGTCCATAATCTGGATATGGACGCTGATATAATTCTAGAGCCTGTTGCGCGTAATACATGTGCTGCAATTGCAGCGGCTGCTTTCTTTCAAGAACAAATTGATCCAGATGTTCCGATCTTGGTTGTTGCGGCTGATCACTGGATAAAAGATACGCAAGCTTTTTCCCAAGCTGTTAATGCAGCTTCAGTGCTTGCTGAGCAAGATCATCTTGTTACCTTTGGTGTAAGGCCAACATATCCTGCAACGGGTTATGGTTATATAATGCAAGGTGAGGCTTGCGGCGATGGTTTTAAGGTGGAGAAATTTATTGAAAAGCCTGATCAAGAAAC
>CAZXZQ010000017.1:0-18633 GCA_964645215.1 uncultured Rhizobiaceae bacterium
AAGATATTCGCGGATTATTTTTTCAACCTCTTGGCGTTCAAGAGTGCTTTGCGCTGAAGCGTGATTATTGAAATTAAAGATAAAGCCAACGGCCATCATCAACATACATAAAAATATGCAAAAACGATTCGTAAAGCTTTGATTATTTTGAAACATTACCATATCGACTCCCTAAGTGATAACTTACATAAAAAAATGTAAGGATCAAATCACTTCCTAAAAGAAAGAATGTCTTGAAGCCTGCGCCATTGTGGCGTTCCTTTTTTCATCTTTGGTAATGCTCTGCTGGCAAATTGCTTCGCGTCCTTAAAGCGACCTTGTAAAAAACGCGCTTCGGCCGTTGAGGCAATTGCATTGATCTGCTCACCTTTTGCAGCATATGCGCGTGCAAGAAGACCATGCCCGCGAGATGAATAGCGGTCTCGGCCAATACCGGATTTCAATGTTTTAATGGCTTTATTTAAGTTCTTTTTGTTGTTCGTCTCAAGCAAGGCGTGGCCCATTTGAATATACATAATGCCATTTTGGCGCCTGTCCAATTTAATCGCTTTCTGAAAAGAACTAACCGCTTTGGAAGCTTGCCCTGATCTTAAAAGAATTTCCCCCTTCATTTCATGCAAGTAAGGGTTTTTTGGGTACTTCTTGATCAGTTTATCCATCATTGGCAGCCCCTTGCGTGGCACGCCTTTCAAGAAATGTGAAATCGCTATGCCGTAAGTTCCGGCAGGGCCGTTTAGATTTTTCTTGAAAATATTGCGTACAAGGCTTGCGCCACCTGAATATGCCGCAATTTTTGCGCGCGCCATATCATGACGTAGTTGCAAATGCGGAGCATCAAGCGTGTCAAAGTGCGGCGACTTCCGAACGACAGTGTCTAGCAGTGCAATACGCTGGCGAGGAAGAGGGTGACTTCGTCTGTATGGGTCAATATTTGAACTACCAAAGAGCGAGTTACGCCCTAAGCGCTCAAATGTTTTTAACATTCCAAGGCCTGATTGCTTGGTTTTGTTTAGCAGCGTTACGCCTGTGCGATCTGCGGCAATTTCATCTTCGCGTTGGTAGGAGAGCAGTCCTCGTTGGACAGCACCTGTACCTGAGGTGGCAATCGCCGCACCAATGGATGCGCCATTGTTAACGCCAGATGCCGCAGCGCCTGCACCTGCCAATAGTGCTAAAACGGAGAGTACGCGTGCGCGTTCAAGCCTGTCTCGCAGCAGTACAAGGTGCCCGCCAAGAATGTGTCCTGTTTCATGTGCAAATACTCCAATGATTTCATTGGGTGTTTCTGCCTGCATAATTGCGCCAGTATGAATAAACATACGGCTGCCGGTTACGAACGCATTAAATTCATTCCGGTTTATAAGGAATACTTCTACACTGTTTCTTCCAAGTCCCGCTGCTCGGAAAATCGGGGATGTATAGTCCTGAATAAGACCTTCAATTTCTGCATCACGAATGAGCGGTAATCCACCTCGTCTTGATTGAGCATCGGCATTTTGAGGGAAGTGAACAGATGCAATCGCAACGATGAGGAGAAACTTGAATATTGACAAAATATTTTGCTGCATGAGCTTAGACATGTGTGATTTCTTTAGCATGTGAGCCTAGGTATTTGTGTTTTGTGCGAATTTACGGTGTCTTTTTTAGGGCGGCAAATCAGGAAAAAGTGAGCAAGCCACAATCAATGGCCAGTTTCCCTCATAAACTTAAGAGAATCAAGGAAACTAACGTATGAAAGATGCTCAAAACCCTAATTGAGGCATGTACCTTTAACAAAAGCGTTATTTATCGCTATTCGCCTTTGCCTTACGTGTTTTGCGCGGTTAAGAGTATGCAAATAAGAACAAGGATATTTTAATGCGCAGTATAGGGTTTGGCCTAGAAAGCTTGGGAATTAGAGCACTTGCGCATCCCATTATCTACACAGCATTTCTGCTAATATTAACGCTATGCTTTGTCGCGTTCATTCCTTCTGTAAAATTCAACGGCAATGTTCTTTCAGTCGTTCCAAAAGAATCGCAAAACTTCAAGAATTACGCAAAGCAAAAAAGCCAGTTTAGAAATTTTGATAGAGACATTGCAATCATCGTAAAATCACCAAGGCTTAAAACTGCATCTGGCCTTGAAGATTTGCGTTTTATGCAGTTGGAAATGGCTGTAACAGATGGCATCGCAGGTGCTGTTTCTGTGTTTTCTTTGCCTGTGCCGGATGAAAAGAGCGGGGCGCTTGTTCAATACTTCCCAAATTTAATTGAGGATGACGAACACGCAGCAAGCCTCGTCTCTGAACTCATTAAAAAATTCCCACAGGCCCGATCGCTTATTTCGCATGATAAAGATGCAGCTGTTTTGCTCGTCTCAATGGATATCGGCGTGGATGTTGGCAATGATGCGCGCGTCTTTGAGGCGTTCACCGAAATGCGTGATGCGGTTAAGGCTTCGGCCCCGGATGATTTTGAGCTATATTTTTCAGGCCTTACCCCAATCGGTCTGACCATTCTTGAAACGCTGATCAGCGACCAATTACGCTTAACAATAATTGGGCTTACACTTGGCGCATTGATTGCAATGATCTTCTTTAGAAGCGTTGTTGCTGCATTTGTGTGTGCGTTTCCACCTTTGCTAACATCAATTTGGGGAATTGGCTTTTTTGGTGCCAGCGGAACACCCATTACCTATCTAACAACCATTTTACCCACGCTTGCACTCATACTCGCATATGCGGATGGTATCGTGCTTTACCACCGTTGGAATAAACTAAATGCGAGCATTGAGGGCGATGCTTCTCAAAGCATGCTGCTAGATAATCTTAAAGAAGCCATTCTCAAAATAGGCCCGGCTTCAGCGCTCACATCCCTTACCACTGCTGTTGCACTATCTTCATTCATGCTGTCCTCTAGCGAGGCCTTATACGAGTTTGGTTGGCTTGGCATAATCCTCGTTATGTTTGCATTCCTTGCGGTAATCATCGCATTGCCTTTGGTGGGGCTTGGTTTGGTAAAACTTGGTTTGATAAGATCAGGCCAACGCCCGGTTGGGTTGCAGCTCTTTAAAAGCTTTGCAAACCGTACTTACCGTTTTTACCCCGGTGCTATTACCGCAGTGACATTGGTGATCATTTGCGGGCTATTTTATATTCATAGCAAACTTGATCCTGATTATCGGGTAACCGACTTTCTGCCGTTGAATTCAGATACGCTAGAGGCAGAAAATCTTGCCAATGACGTATTTGGTGGTCGCTCGCTCGTCTTCTTCTCCATTCCAGTTGCAGAGGAGGGTAATCTCTCTTCGTCGAAGAACCGTGAGAGATTGGGGCAAGTGACGGAACTACTTGAAGCAAAATATGGCAGTGATACGATTTTCTCTCTACATAGTTTTTGGAGAAATTTTGACACGGATATTCGCCAGAAGATCGCGGACCAATTAGAAGGCCTGCCGAGTACAACAAAACAAGGTTATTTATCTTCGGATGGCAAAAGCATGCTTGCATCTTTGCGCATGCCATCATCCACCTCCATTACCGAGACCGATATATTGCTGGATGAGGTTCGTGGCGTCATTGATAAACTACCCTATGCAAGTGAGATTGTTATTACAGGCTTTCCGGTCATTCTCGCCAAAGAATTTGGCATTATGATCAACCAATTGCGAAATAGTTTGCTGCTTGCAGTTTTCCTTGGCATTTTTCTTGTAGGGCTAGCTACGCGCTCTGTCTTTTTTGCGATGGCTGCCTTCATGCCCAATTTGCTGCCAATCCTTTTGATTGAGGCACTTATCTATTTTCAAAGGGGCAGCATCAATATTACCGAAGTTGTGGCACTTACAATTGCATTCGGTATCGCAATTGATAATGCGGTTCACGTCATTAATGCGTTTAAGCATGAGTTAACCGATGGCAAAACCAGAGAACAGGCACTTAAGGATGCTATTAAAAAGGTTGCGCCCGCGCTTGCTGCAAGTTCGATGATCATTTGTGTATCGGTCAGTGCAACGCTTACCAGCGCATTGCCTCTGCTTCCTGCAATTGGCCAATTAATAATAATTATTTTAATAGTGGCGCTCTTTACAAATTTAGTTATATTGCCCGCCAACATTTTGACACTAAGGTCTGTTTTCAAACGTTCCTCAACATAAGAATAAAAAGAGTAGATAGGAAATATTCGTGAAAAAAGTAATTTTAGCGCTTTGCATTACTGCGATGATGGGTACATCAAATGCAGTTGCAAGTGACGCTTCTATGGATTTTTTAAAAAGCCTTGATGGCAAGTTTCGGGGCAGAGGGATTGCTGTCCTTCCTGTTTCTGGCCGTGAAGAACGTGTTTCCTGTCAATTAGACAATGTTCTTGATGAAGAAAGCCAGAAACTTTCAATCACAGGCCGATGCGCAACTACGCAAGGTAAAATGGAAGTTTCAGGTGAACTGCTCATAAAAAGCGATGGCAATTTTGATGGCATTTTTATCTCTCCATCAAAGGACATGGAGTTAAAAGAATCCATCATCAGTTTTACAGAAAATGCACTTACCATTTCCACAACGACACTTGATAAGCGAAATGGCAAAACATCAAAGGCGAAGCAAATCGTGAATTTGGATGAGGCAGGAAGTGGGTTCTCATCCGTGTTTGAATATTTCAACGCAACAAAAAATGAATATCAATCGCTTGGCACATTAAAGTTTATAGCTAATAATAAATAGCAAACACAAATTTCTACTGGGGGAAGACAATGGTTGATTATGTAAATCCTGAACGAGAAGCATTTGGCCAGTTCCAAGCGCTTGACCGCGATGGCCCTGTACAGATGCTTAATCTGGTAAAGCTCCACGACACTGCCAAATATGAAGACGGAACACTTGTTTCCGGGCGCGAGGCATATGCAGCCTATGGCCGTGAAAGTGGCCCGATATTTCAACGCGTGGGCGGTAAAATTGTATTGTCTGGAAGTTTTGAACTGACGCTCATTGGCCCGTCTGATGAAGGCTGGGATGTTGTTTTTGTGGCTGAATATCCAAACGCCGCTGCGTTTGTTGAAATGGTAAAAGATGCTGATTACCAACAGGCCGTTCGCCATCGCAATGCTGCGGTAAAAACTTCACGTCTCATTCGCATTGAACCCAACGCCAAAAGTGGCAGCACATTTGGCTAAAGTACTTTCAGCCAGTCATCAGCTGGTAGGCGGGGTGTTTTTAAATCATTGACCGGATGGGTTTCATCACGATAGCCGATTGCCATGCCGCAAAAGAGCATGAGATCGTCATCCATTTCACAAAACTCATGAACCGTTTTGGGATACATGCTCCAACATTCTTGTGCGCAGGTATCAATACCTTCTTCCTGAAAAAGTAACATCGCTGTTTGTAAATACATGCCAAGGTCAGACCATTGCGCCGCGCCCATTGTGCGATCAACAAAGCAGAAGATTGCAGCTGGCGCGCCGAAGAAGCGGAAGTTGTTGGCAAACCATTCAAGCCGTTTTGGTTTCTCATCGCGTGTTATGCCTAAAAGCGCGTACATTTCTTCGCCGTTTTGAAAGCGCACTGTGCGGTAGGGTTCTTTCATCTTTTGAGGGTAGACAGGATATTCAGGCGCTTCACCATCTGGGTGAGGGGTGCCTGCAAGGCGTGTCTCCATCAAGGCTTTAAAATCAGTTAGTTTCTCCTCACTTAGAACCACAATCCGCCATGGTTGTACATTGCCGCCGGAAGGCGCGCGCGCGGCCATTTCCATGACACGTGCAACGGTCTCCACTGATACAGGCTTATCTGTATATGCCCGCACCGACATGCGATTTTCAACGGCTTGAGATACTTTCATGATTATCCTTTAATCGGCTCTAACGTCTCTTCCAATTGTGAACGTAAATGCTCGTGTTGTGAAGGTAATTTTAAGGCTTTACCTAGGTTTGCAGTATCTTCATCTCGGTCAAAGCCTGGTTCATTCGTTGCAATTTCAAATAATATCCCACCCGGTGTTCTGAAATAAATAGCGAAGAAATAATCGCGATCAATCACTGGCGTTACAGCATAACCGGTGTCCATCAATGCTTTACGAACGGTGAGTTGTGTTTCTCTATTATCAACTGAAAAAGCAATGTGGTGAACCGAGCCAGCCCCCTGATCGGCCGCATTGCCAGATGGTGTTGTTTCAATATCAATGATGTCTGCGCCATTGCCATTCTCCACCATATAGCGGCTGATATTACCTTCGCGTTCTACGAAACTGTGGTTCATAAATGTGAGCAATTCTGCCATGGCACCATCATCGGCAAGTTTCATTTCAGCTGAATGGAACCCGCGAATAGCAACATCGTCAGATATGCCATCACTCATCCAAGGCGCACGCGTATCGTTCTTTGTCTCGACGATTGAAAAATTATCTCCATCTGGTCCTTCAAACAAAATACGCATCTCGCCAAAACGTGTGTATTGTGAAAGACCTTGGATATCAAATGTCTCAAGCCGCTTCTTCCAGAAGTCTATTGCGCCTTCAGGTACGGCAAAAGCTGTTGTGCCCACTTCACCATTGCCACGCCTGCCTTTTGGCATCTGCGGGAAGGGGAAATAGGTCATCACAGAACCCGGACGACCATGCTCGTCGCCATAGTAGAGGTGATAGACATCAGGGCGATCAAAGTTTACGGTTTTCTTTACCCGCCTAAGGCCAAGCGTCTGCGTGAAAAAAGCATTGTTCTCGTTAGCATCTGCTGACATCGAAGTAATGTGGTGAAGGCCGTTGATTTCCTTTAACATCGTTTATTCCTTGTATAATTCCATGCCAGATATAGCGAATGGAACCGAAAACAACAGTCCCCAAAACAATGACACACTGTTCACCATTTCGCTTGTATTTAATTTACTCAAAGCGTAGTGCTTCAAAGCTATTTGGTTTGGAGCAAGTATGCCGGGTATTATTATTCTTTGCTGGGGCTATGTCTTTAGCCAGTTTTTTCGCGCATTTTTGGCGGTAATGACACCCGTTCTGGGTGCTGAGCTTGGCATGACTGCGGCTGAGTTTGCTTATGCATCCGGCGCTTGGTTCGTGGCGTTCGCGGTCTTTCAGTTTCCCGTGGGCATCATGCTTGATTCAATCGGCCCGAAACGAACAGCAGCTTTGCTCTTCACGCTTTTTGGTGGAGGTGGGGTTTTTCTTTTTGGGTATGCAGATAGCCCCACTACAATCATCATTGCAATGGCTATGATCGGCATCGGTTGCTCTTCTGCATTAATGGCACCGTTTTACATTTTTATGCGTGAATATTCACCCGCTAAGTTTGCATTGTTTTCTTCCATTTTTGTGGGTATTGGCACACTTGGAAATATCGCAAGTTCAGAACCTCTAGCCGCCGCCATTGAAGCGTTTGGCTGGCGCGAGACAACATTGGTCCTAGGCATCTTCACTGTGCTGGTTGGTATTGGTATATACTTTCTTGTTAATGACCCTGAAAAAGTCAAGAAGACAGAAGCTGACGGCGGGTATGTGGAGCTTTTCCAATTAAAAGCCTTATGGCCAATCTTTCCAATGATCTTGGCAGGATATGTTGTTGCTGCTGGTATACGTGGTTCTTGGATTGGTCCGATACACGCAGACTTATATGGCTATGATACACTGCAAGTTGGCAGAGCAACGCTCTGGATGTCCATTGCACTTGTACTGGGGACGCTATTTTACGGCCCTTTAGATCGGATTTTTAACACGCGTAAATATCTTGTTTTCAGCGGTAATTTAATCGTCGTGATAATATGCATTATGCTTGCATACCAAATCCCGGATAACTCGACTTTGATGTTGGTTGCGCTGGTTGCTATTGCCCTATTTGGTGCAAATTATACCGTGCAAATGGCACATGGAAAATCCTTTCTGCCGTCGCATTTGGCGGGCAGGGGCATAACGCTTCTAAATTTTTGTTCAATTGGAGGTGCCGGTATCTTTCAATGGATTAGCGGCCCGGTTGTATCGGCAAATGCGGTTGCTGGCAATCCGCAAACGCAATTTCAATCGCTCTTTACTTTTTATGCAATCTTGATGGCTGTGGCGCTTGTAATTTACGCCTTCTCTAAGGATGCAAAGCCTAACTCATAACCCATTTGCCCATTTGATTATCGCGTCAGTAACCGTCGCGGTATTTTCAGGGCTGAGAATGTCACCTGCAATGACGTGATTGTATGGGTCGCTTGCTTCGGAAATTTTCATAACCTCAGTTGGGCCGCCCCATTGCGAAATAACGTCTTCAATCGCGCTTGGTTTTACTACTAGATCATCTGGAGAATAAATAAACAGAGCCGGTGTTTTAATTGTATTCTTATCGAAATCCTTCAGCAGCTTTAAAAGCGTAGTCATCGAAAAGATTGCTTTACTGGGATAAGAATGCGTCCACCATTTTCCATGGAGTTCATTATTGGGTTCCCATGAATATTCATTGCCACTTAACGCAGGCAAAATAGTTTCTGCCCAAGGGATATTGGCAAGGGTAGTTGAGATGCCTTGAAGCTCAAAATTGGCAGAGATCGTTGCTAGCCCCATGATGGACGGATCATCTTGCAAGCCTTGCAAGCCCCATGTGGAAATTGGTGCGCCATTGGAAGTTGCCACGATTATAACTTTGTCGCCAAGGCGCTTGCCAATTGCAATTGCTTCATTGAAATCATCCATCCATCCACCGATAGAAGCTTCTGCCATCGCAGGGCCATCGCGGCCATGTCCTTGAAGGCGCGCAAAGTATAAGTTTGCCCCAAGTGCTTTTGCCACATTGTCTGGCACAGGGCGTATTTCATGCTTTGTTGCTGAAAACCCATGAATATAAATTATAGCATGTTCTGTTTTTAACTTCGAAGCAGGGTCCGCCCAGATGATTTCTTTCTCAGTTCCCTTCACAATGTTTGGTACTACTGCTTCTTGTTTGCTGAGATAGGTTTCCATGTCATCAGGAATTGCGGTTGCATCAAAATTCATATTGATTGTGTCATCTGGTCTGGGGCCTAAAAGGAAAAGGCCAATAATTACGATTGCGAAAATGAGGAGGTATTTGAGAAGCTTTTTCATACCGAAAGTTAAACCATTATTGGCGAACCTGTCCATCCTCCAAAGAGGCAACATCAATATTAGCGCGGTTTACAACTGTGCGCATTGCAAAGCTTGATTGGATGCGGGAAACACCGGGCAATTTTGATAGCCAGTCTTTATGGATGTACTCAAAATGCTCCATATCATAGGCGTTGACGCGAACGATATAATCATACTCACCAGACATAAGAAAACAGGCCACGATATAAGGGCAGTCCGCTACAGCCTTTTCAAATGTTTCCAGGTCGACATTCGATTGCCTGTCTAACGTGATATGAACAATGGATGTGATAGTCTGACCAAGCGCCTTGTTGGAAATATAGGCGTAATAGCCTTCCAATACGCCGGAGGTTTCAAGCTGCTCAACCCGCCTTGAGCAGGCAGACGGAGATAGTCCGACACGCTCTGCCAGCTCTACATTTGAAATCCTTGCATTCTCCTGCAAGACCGTAAGTATGGCTATATCTATCTTGTCTAGTTTCATTTTCGAATAATATTCTAATAATTATTGTATATGCGCAATAATTCACGAAAATATCATGTTTGCAAGGGGAAATTTGCAAGGACATTTGGAATATAACGCATTATTTTGATGTTAGAAAATCTAAAAAAGGATAACAGAATGCGTATTGGGGTTCCTAAAGAAATTAAAGATAATGAGTTCCGTGTTGGTGTCACACCGGGTTCCGCACGTGAATATGTTGCACGTGGACATGAAGTGTTTGTGGAAACAAATGCAGGTGCAGGCATTGGCGCTGATGATGCAGTCTATGAAGCTGCAGGCGCAACCGTATTAAAAACAGCCGCGGAAGTTTTCGAAACCGCAGAAATGGTTGTGAAGGTGAAAGAACCTCAACCAACTGAGTGGGTTCAACTTCGTGAAGATCAAATTCTCTATACGTATTTACATCTCGCTCCAGATCCAGCCCAGACAAAGGGCTTGATTGAATCAGGCTGTACAGCAGTTGCCTATGAAACGGTAACTGATAATGATGGCGGATTACCCTTGCTCGCTCCAATGAGTGAAGTTGCCGGCAGATTGTCAATCCAGTGTGCTGCAACGGCCCTCCAAAAGCCAAATGGCGGCCGCGGTATCTTGATGGGTGGCGTGCCAGGTGTTCTACCTGCCAAGGTTGTTGTGATTGGTGGTGGGGTTGTGGGTACACACGCAGCAAAAATGGCTGTTGGTATCGGCGCTGATGTTACGATCCTTGATCGCGATATTGACCGTATGCGTGAACTTGATGATATTTTTGGAAACACCGCAAAGACACGCTTTTCAACAGGCGAATCTGTAGAAGAAGAATGTCTTGCTGCTGATGCAGTTATCGGTGCGGTACTTATTCCGGGTGCAGCTGCACCTAAACTTGTAAGCAAGGAAATGCTTTCACGCATGAAGCCGGGTTCTGTGCTTTGTGATGTGGCGATTGACCAAGGTGGCTGTTTTGAAACGTCAAAAGCAACAACGCACTCTGAGCCTACTTATGAAGTGGATGGCGTGGTGCATTACTGCGTAGCGAATATGCCGGGTGCTGTGCCGCTTACATCATCGCATGCGCTTAACAATGCGACACTTCCATTTGGTTTGGCATTAGCAGCAAAAGGCAATGACGCAATCATTGCTAATCCGCATCTTGCAAACGGACTTAACGTTCATAAGGGCAAAATCACAAATGAAGCCGTTGCTGAAGCATTGGGTTATGACATGGTCGCGCCTGCGGATGCATTGAAAAGCTAATCTTTTCGCAAAAACAATTCAGGGAAGGGCGCTCATAATTTGGGCGCCCTTTTTTATTTCGACACCTCTTGTTCGGTGTCTTCAAACGCATAAGGTGTGAAGCCCATTTTCTGATAGAGCGGCAGGGCTGCCGGATGGTCTAGCGTGCAAGTGTGTACTACAATTTTTTCTGGCTCATGTGACCATGCCGCAGAAATAGCAGCGGATAAGAACCATTTGCCAAGGCCAATCCCAACATAGGGTTCACACATGCCAAAATAGGCAAGTTCAGCGCTTTCAGGCAAATTGGCATTATCAATTTCAAAAAAGCCTGCTGGACAACCTTCTACATATAGGACGGAAATCTCAGTTGTTTCCGCATTTACAATCGCATCTAGCTTTTTGTCAGTTAGTTTCAGCCGATCTGTCCAATGATAAGGTTTTCCAACCTTTGTGTATAGATATCGGTAATAATCCAGCGGCACATTTTCCGCGCGGATAAGTGCAATGGCAGGCTTTGAAGGAACCGGGATATGCTTTGAAACATACTGCGTCATCTCAAGATAAGTGACGCGCGTTTTCAGTTTCTTAGGTTTGGTTTTCTTAGGTGTTTTCGTCATTGGTCTCAACTGGTGGTCCGTTTTCTTGCCCCCACTGAGCCCATGAACCATCAAATAGTTTATTATTCAATCTACCGGTTTCCGCAAGTGCCAATGTCAAAATTGCTGCTGTAACACCGGAGCCGCAGGTCGTAACCGTCGGTGTGTCTTGATTAATGCCAAGCTTGGAAAACCGCGCTTCTAATTCATCTGATGCAATGAGCTTCCCATCTTTTATGATGTCCGTTACGGGCAGGGACTTCGAACCTGGAATATGTCCCTTGCGCAAGCCCGCACGCGGTTCATCCGCCTTGCCAGCAAAACGCGGCTCAGGCCGCGCATCCAGAATAACAGTTGTATCAATTTTACTTGCAGCTTCCACTTCATCCATTGCGGTTACGTTTTCAGGTGAGAAGCTCGCTTCAAAAATCTTCGGCTGCGGCGAGTTCGGGTTTCCGGTTTCAACTGGCAGGCCATCTTCTTTCCATCGTTCAAAACCACCTTCCATAATGCGCACATCTGGCGCACCCATGATTTTCAACGTCCACCACACGCGAGGTGCGGAGAACAAGCCCGGTCCGTCATAAACAACAATCAGATTACTATCGCTGATACCTAGCATGCTTGCCGCTTTGGCAAACTCATTCGGGTCTGGCAGCATGTGAGGAAGGTCGCTGTTTGGGTCCGCAATCTTATCGATATCAAAAAAGACAGCACCTGGAATGCGCATGCTGTTATATTCTTCGTGGGCATTGCGCTCTTGCGTTGGCAAATACCACGACCCGTCGATAATTGAGACATCATCATGTCCAATTAAATCAACAACATCCCCACGTGTGATAAAATTTGAGCTAGTCATATCCAAAACTTACGCCTTTTATCAGGCAATGATTCGTACATGTATTCTGCATCAAAAAAATTGATTTGCGAATACGCAAGATATTGCATGATTTTGGGTATTATTATGAAGAGGGATATGGGCCAAAACGAATGCGGAAGCGTTTGTTTTCTTTGCCCTTTTTCTCAATTTTCCCGATATGTATATCACCGAGCTCACCTGTTTCGGTCACATGCGTCCCGCCACAAGGTTGGCTGTCGATGCATGAGTTTTCACCGATGCAGACAAGGCGTATGTCGCCTAGACCTTTGGGTGGACGCACATTCTTCGATCGGATGATGGACGGATCAGCATCTAATTCTGCTTCCGTAATCCATTTGGTGAACACAGGGTGATTGGCATTCACAAGCTCCATGAGTAACGCGGAGATTTCTTCTTTATCAACAGCTGCATCCGATAAGTCAAAATCAACACGGCTATTGTCCTCACTCACAGAAGCGCCAGTAATCGGGTAAGGGCAGACAACGCTTAGGAGGTGACACGCCGTATGCATTTGCATGAGTTTATAGCGCCGCTCCCAATTGATATGGCCAACCATTAATTCGCCAACGGATGGGAGCGCTTGGCCTTCACCAGGCATAAGAATGAGTTCTTTTTTCGTTGCGCCAGTAACCGTGGTCGCAATTTCAATCCGGCTGCCATCCTCGCGTTCTAGATATCCATCATCACCCGGTTGTCCGCCAGACGTTGCATAGAAGTTCGTGGTATCAAGCACAATGCCGCCGCGTTCATTAATTTCAACGACCTTGCTTTCGCAGGCGGTCAAATACGCATCTTCTATGAAAGCCTGTCGTGTTTCAAAAGTCATTCAGGATTATAATCTTCGAACGGTAAATCAATTTTAGCGCTATCTTCAAGCCATGCTGGTACGGCTAAATCCTTTGAGCGTAAGAACGCTGGGTTAAACATCTTAGATTGATAGCGGCTGCCAAAATCACAAAGGATTGTTACAATCGTATGGCCAGGGCCGAGTTCTTTGGCAAGTTTTATCGCGCCGCCAACATTGACACCTGTTGAGCCGCCCATGCAGAGACCTTCATGTTCAAGCAGATCAAACGCGATTGGAATTGCTTCTGAGTCTGGCACTTGGAAACAATGGTCTGGTTCAAAGCCTTCAAGGTTGCCAGTAATGCGACCTTGGCCAATGCCTTCTGTTATGGAACTACCTTCTGCTTTTGGTGCACCATCTTTGTAGATGCTGTAAATTGCGGAACCCATCGGGTCTGCAAGTGCAATTTGGATATCTTTGTTAAACTCTTTAAGACCAAGGCCAACACCAGCAAGTGTTCCGCCAGTACCAACAGCTGATACAAAACCATCCACTTTGCCGTCAGTTTGTTCCCAGATTTCACGTGCGGTGGTTTTGATGTGGCCATCGCGGTTTGCTTGGTTGTCAAACTGGTTTGCCCAGATAGCGCCATTAGGCTCTGTTTTTGCTAATTGCTCTGCAAGACGACCTGAAAGCTTCACGTAATTGTTTGGGTTTTTATAAGGAACCGCAGGCACTTCAATCAGTTTAGCGCCCATTAAGCGAAGCGTGTCTTTCTTCTCTTTGGCTTGGGTTTCCGGGATCATGATAACAGTCTTGAAACCCATCGCATTTGCCACAACCGTAAGGCCAATGCCGGTATTACCAGCAGTACCTTCAACAATCGTACCGCCGGGCTTTAATTGACCTTTAGCAATCGCATCTTGAATGATGAACATGCCCGCACGGTCTTTAACCGATTGGCCCGGGTTTAAGAATTCGGCCTTGCCAAGTATCTCACACCCAGTTGCTTCTGACGCTGCTGTAAGGCGAATAAGAGGGGTGTTGCCGATTGCGGCTATTGTATCTGATTTGATGGTCATCAATAAATTCCATGAAGCGAGTTTCAATAATATTGAAATCACATTAGTAAATGCGGGTTTCCCCTGCAAGGTATTGAAGTTTTATGATTATGACAAATATGTGCATGGAGTTGCTATTGAATGCGAATAGAGCAAAAATATTTCTAAAAACTCAGGAATTGGAAAATTAATATGTTTACTGCAAAACCCGATGATGGCGCTGTATGGATTACAGGCGCAAGCGAAGGCATTGGCAAAGCAGTTGTTGTCAAACTTGCTGATGAGGGATTTACGGTTTACGCGTCTGCCCGCTCAAAAGATAAATTATCTGCAATGGTGAATGATTTTACGGGTAGCGGAAAGATTATCGCGCTGCCTTTAGATGTTACAGACCGAGAGCAAAATCAGGCATGCGTTGACAAAATTATCTCTGAAGCGGGAAAACTATCCATAGTTATTCTAAATGCTGGCACATTCAAACCCATGAACGGATATAACCTCAAGTTCGAGGATTTTGATTTTACCCATTCTGTAAATATTGATGGTGTCATCAATGGATTGATACCTACCGTCAATGCAATGAAAGAAGCAGGGCAGGGACAGATCGCCTTTGTCTCATCTGTTGCGGGCTATGGTGGCTTGCCCAACAATGGTGCTTACGGCCTTTCCAAGGCAGGGCTGATTAACCTAGCAGAGAGCTTGAAGTTTGATTTCGACAAGATGAATATAAAAACGCAGCTGATTAATCCCGGCTTTATCGATACGCCGCTTACAAAGAAAAACAAGTTTCCAATGCCGTTCTTGATGCCGGTAGACAAAGCTGCTCAGCGCATTGTTGATGGATTAAAGAAAAACAGTTTTGAGATAACGTTCCCGCGCCGCTTCACCTTCATGCTGAAATTTATCAACCTGTGGTGCTATCCAATATATTTCTGGTTGATGGGCAAAACGACCGGCAAATAATAAGCCTTAAACGTGCTTATAAAACATCTGACGTACGTTGATAGAGCCAATTGTAAAACCGGCCTCACAGTAGAAGAGATAAAACTCCCACATCCGCTTGAAACGCTCATCAAAGCCTAACGGTTTAATGTCTTCCCATTTATCCCAAAACTTGACGCGCCACTCAGCAAGCGTGCGCGCGTAATCTGGGCCAAACGCAAGCTCATGATCAAGCTGTAAACCGCTTTGAGTTGTTACAGATTCAAGTGCTGTTACGGATGGAAGCATGCCGCCGGGGAATATGTATTTTTGAATAAAGTCAGGGCGTTTTCGATAGGTTTCATAACCGGCTCTATTGATCGTGATGATTTGTAGGCCGGCTGTGCCGCCCGGTTTCAAACACCGCTTAACCGTATCAAAATAGGTTGGCCAATATTGCTCGCCAACGGCTTCAAACATTTCGATAGAAGCAACATGATCATATTTTTCTGTCTCATCGCGATAGTCTTGAAATTTCAACTCTACAAGATGTTCAAGGCCAGCCTTTTTAATGCGCGTACGTGCGTAATCCAGTTGTTCTTGAGAGATTGTAAGACCTGTTACTTTAGCGCCAATTTCACCTGCAACATATTCAGCAAAACCACCCCAGCCGCAGCCAATTTCCAGCACATGATCATTCGGTTTAATGCCGATTTTCTCTGCTAAATGGCGGTATTTTTCGCGCTGAGCATCCTCAAGCGAATTCACACCATCTTTATAGATCGCAGATGAATAGGTCATGCTTGGATCTAGCCATTGCGTGTAGAAATCATTGCCAAGGTCGTAATGCGCAGCAATATTGCGCTTGGAACCCGCTTTATTATTTCGGTTTAGCCAATGGCGTATGGTTTCAGCAATGTTGATTAACCAAGATTGGCTAACAACATCATGATAAATATTCGTGTTGGCCAGAAAAAACTGCAACATTTGGCTAATGTCATCGCTGTCCCAATCACCATCCATATAGCTTTCCGCGACACCAATTGTGCCGCCAAATATCACACGGCGGAGCAGCGACCAATTGTGTAGAACAACCCTACAAACCGGACCATCATTGCCAGAATCGATGCATACCTGCTGTCCATTTGGCATTTGTGCGTAAAGCGCACCTTTTCTAATGCGGATGAGCAGCTTGAAAAAACTACGAGAGAATGACGGCAATTGGTTTTTAACAGCATGAAAATTCTCGCTGGTAATCTTTATTGCATTGCTAAAATCAATGTTTTCCCTAGAGTTTGTACTTGTCATTTTCATACCAAATAAAATTTCTTACATAAAAAAATCACGGTTAAACCGATATGTCTATTCTCCTGGAGCCATTTTTTTGTGTTTTCCAATATAGGATACGGCTTCAGGTGGTGAGGGGCGTTTTATAAGTTTTGCCCCTTTTATCCATAATAAAAATGCTTCAAAATGAATGCCAGACGTGATTTTCCATGTTAACCCGAGCGTTTTAAGCGTGCCAAGCATCAAATTAAAACTATTAAATTGTTTGCGTTCTCCGCTAAAGGTTGCAGACAATATTGGCCCTTCTTTGTCATGCGCCATTATTCGGATGCGCAATTTTTCATCCGGTGTATTAATCCGAAAATCATACCGTAAATCCATGTCCAAAAAGGGGGAGACATAAAACCGCTTGTCCGCTGAATTACGGATTGAGGCGTCTTCATTCTGTGCACGATCAACCTTGGCTATGTAATTATGAGATTGGCCGAATGTATTGTTTACCTGATACACAAGCGCAGTTGTTTCGCCTGCCTCATTCTCACAAAAATAGATAGAAAGCGGGTTAAATGTATATCCAAACACACGTGGATTGCACCAAAGCAAGACACGGGCAGGTTTTTCCATGCCACCATTTTCCAGCAGTGTATCAATATGCTCTCGCAGGCTTGTGCCGTCACGGAACCCATGATCTTTTTCATGAAATGATATTATATTAGAGCGGTTTATTGAGAATATCGGACTCAATTTCTGAGCTTCGCCAAATTGATCAAGATCAATGAGCAATGAGAAGATTTTATAGTTGAAACGGTGGGTTAATGGCTTCATTCGCGCGTGCATGACATTGCCGAAATATAGCGATGCAGCTTGGATCATGCCTTGCGATTTATGTACTTTTGCAAAAGCCATTTAATGCTCTATTCAGCCGCATCCGCGACCAAGATGTTCGGTCTTCTATCAATATCGGTTCTAAGCCATGGTTTCATACTGCCAAGTTTTTCGGCAACTTCAAGCCCGCTTCTCAAACCATCTTCGTGGAAACCATACCCGCACCACGCGCCACAGAACCAAAGGTTTTTCTTGCCTTGAATGCTTGGCAGGCGTTTTTGCGCATCAATTGCCTTCTTATCAAAAAGAGGGTGGGAGTATTGATAGTGTCCATGCACAAGGGCAGGGTCTGGTTCTTCGAGCGGGTTGAGTGTCACAAATATTGGATGCTCGTTTGGGATGCCTTGCAATGCATTCATCCAATACGTAACGGAAACGTCGCGCTCATCACGGCTATTGCGAGTGCCCATATAACTCCATGCAGCCCATGCGTCTCGCTTACGTGGCATGAGCTTCGGGTCGCTATGCAGCCAAACATCATTTGAGATATATTCAACATCTTCCAAAATGGATGTTTCGTCTTCTGTTTTATCTTTAATGATGTTTAAGGCCTGATCAGAATGGCATCCAAGAACTACTTCATCGAATAGTTCTTTTCCACCTGTTATATCCTCAACCAACACACCTTCATTTGTGCGAACAACAGAGACAACTTCCGCATTAAGTCTGTAATTTGCATGCGTATTTGCACGCAGTATCTTCACATATTCACGGCTACCACCAGAAACGGTTCGCCATTGTGGTCGTTTCTTTTGAATAAGAGAGTGGTTTTTCATGAAGCCAAGTAAAGACTCTGCCGGGAAATCCAACATTTTCCGCGATGGCGTCGACCATATCGCCGAGGTCATCGGGATAAGATAATTATTTCTAAAGCGTTCAGAGAAGCGAGCCTTATCAAGATATTCTTCAAGGCTCAAATCTTTGAGAATGCCCCTGTCATAATCTTCAGCAGCTTTTTTGTTGAAGCGGAATATCTCGCGCAGCATTAAAAGAAAGGGGGGTGAAAAAATATTGCGTTTTTGAGCAAAAACACCTTTTAAGCCAGTGCCGCACCATTCAAGACTGCCTTTATCAAGGGAGACTGAAAAGCTCATGTTTGATTTTTTTGTATGAACATCAAGATAATCAAACATGGCGGTCATCAAAGGGTAGTTTGTTTCATTATAAACAATAAACCCTGTGTCTACAGGAATGAGCCTGCCATTATGTTCAACTTCAACTGTTGCAGAATGCCCACCAAGGCGCTCTCTTTTTTCGTATACCGTCACATCATGATCGTGAGAAAGAGACCATGCTGCAGCATTGCCAGAGATACCAGAGCCTATAACCGCAATTTTCATTTAATTTACTTACCTTGTTTTATTGGAGTGAGAAACTTCCAATCAATATTGAAATAGTGCGGTTTGCGAAATTGGAAACTATCTTTTTGATATAACG
>CAZXZQ010000018.1:0-18334 GCA_964645215.1 uncultured Rhizobiaceae bacterium
AAGCAATTGCGCTTGCCAATGATACTGAGTTTGGACTTGCATGCTACTTCTATACTCAAGATTTGGGACGAACTTTCCGCGTTTCCGAAGCACTTGAATATGGCCTTGTTGGTGTCAATGAAGGTGTGATCACAACGGTTGAAGCGCCCTTTGGTGGCTTTAAAGAATCAGGCCTTGGTCGCGAAGGCGGACATCAAGGTATTGAGGACTATCTTGAGAGCAAATACGTTTGTGTTGGCGGCTTGGGAATGTAGTCTCAGGCACAATATTCAAATTAAATTTTGTAAAACGTATTCCTTTAGCAAAAATACCTTTGCTAAGGGGCAAAGCTCGTGTTAACGACAATCGTCAATCCATAGTTTTTTATCTGCGGGCGAAAGCTGTTATAAATAGCATACCGCTCCAATTTGGGATTGGCATTTGCCAAGCACGATATGTCTAAAATAATTACTACAGGCACAGGTGATATTGCTCTCACCTTTGATGATGTGCTCTTGCAACCTGGCCACTCAGAAGTGATGCCAGGGCAGGTTGATATTTCATCTCAGGTTGCAAATGGCATTGACCTGAGCCTACCTATTCTTTCTGCTGCCATGGACACGGTTACCGAAAACCGCCTTGCAATTGCGATGGCTCAAGCTGGCGGCATGGGCATTGTGCATCGAAATCTTGAACCGGCTCAACAGGCCGAAGAAGTACGGCAGGTGAAAAAGTTTGAATCTGGCATGGTGGTAAACCCACTAACGATTGGGCCAAGTGCAACGCTTAAAGATGCCAAGACGCTGATGAAGGCGCATAAAATTTCGGGCGTCCCTGTGGTTGAAAATGGTGGTCTTGGCGGACACGTGACAGGCAAGCTTGTTGGCATTCTTACAAACCGCGATGTACGCTTTGCATCTAACCCTGATCAAAAAATCAGCGAGTTGATGACCCATGAAAACTTGATCACTGTGCGTGATGGTGTGGATCAAGCAGAAGCAAAGCGCCTCCTTCATCAACACAGAATTGAGAAGCTTCTTGTGGTTGATGATGAATATCAATGTACAGGTTTGATCACTGTTAAAGACATTGAGAAATCAAAGCTAAATCCGCAAGCTGCAAAAGATGATCAGGGGCGCTTGCGCGTCGGCGCTGCCACCACAGTTGGTGATGATGGTTATGAACGCGCTGAACGCTTGCTGGATGCAGGCGTTGATATGCTTGTTGTAGATACAGCGCATGGTCACTCACAGAAAGTGCTGGATGCGGTTGCTAAGATTAAAACGCTTTCCAATTCGGTTAAAATTCTTGCAGGCAATGTGGCGACAGGCGATGGCACCAAAGCATTGATAGATGCTGGCGCTGATGCGGTAAAAGTTGGCATTGGTCCAGGCTCAATCTGTACAACGCGCATTGTGGCCGGTGTCGGTGTTCCGCAACTTTCTGCAATTATGTCCGCAGTAGATGAAGCCAATAAGGTTGGTGTTCCAGTAATCGCAGATGGCGGCATTAAGTTTTCAGGTGATATTGCAAAAGCAATTGCGGCGGGGGCATCCATTGTGATGGTCGGCTCTCTTCTTGCCGGTACAGAAGAAAGCCCGGGCGAGGTTTACCTTCATCAAGGGCGTTCCTATAAATCATATCGCGGTATGGGCTCTGTTGGCGCTATGGCGCGTGGTTCAGCTGACCGCTATTTCCAGGCTGAAGTAACCGATAGCTTAAAATTAGTGCCAGAGGGTGTTGAAGGTCAGGTGCCTTATAAGGGGCCAGTCTCTGCTGTAATCCATCAATTGGCTGGCGGCTTGAAAGCTGCTATGGGTTATGTAGGTGGCGCAACAATTAAAGATTATCAAGAACGAGCAACCTTTGTGCGAATTTCTGGCGCCGGACTTCGCGAAAGCCACGCACATGATGTTTCGATCACGCGCGAAAGCCCCAACTATCATAGGACGACATAATTATGGACGCGATACTTACTCTCTGGACTGCTGCACCTGAACTCAAAACGCAACTCGCTGTTTTGGCAATTCTTGCAAATATCGCGCTTGTCATTTGGTGCTATTCAAAAATGAGCAAGGCGCGCGTAAAGGCAGCTAGAGCTGGCACTGTCGATCCGGAAATTTATAGGGCAGTGGGTGATGCGGAGCCGGAAGACATTCGGGTCTATACGCGCTTAGTTGCAAACCAGTTTGAATCACCAGTTCTTTTTTATGCATTGGTCATAACTGGTTTGGCAATTGGCGTGACGAGTTGGATAACGGTCATTCTTGCATTTCTCTATGTCATTTTGCGTATCATCCATGCTAGGGAAATGGCTGGCGACCATAATGTACTGCGCCGCCGCAAGATATTCATAAGGTCCTTTCAGGTGTTATTATTGCTAGTTATCGATTTAGCAGTTTCAACTTTGCTTGTGCTTTAATTTTAGTACTTTCATTTATAGGCAGATAAAAAATGCGTCTCGGTGGCCGTGTTCAGGCAGCAATTGAAGTTTTAGATGACATCGAAACGCGCAAGCGTCCGGCAGCCAGTGCGTTGAAGGATTGGGGCTTGGCGCATCGCTTTGCCGGTTCTGGCGACCGTGCGGCGATCGGTAATCTTGTTTATGATGCATTGCGTTCAAAAAAATCACTGGCGTATCTTAGTGGCAGTGACAAAAGTTCTGATCTTGTTTTTTCACTTTTGATCAATGGTTGGAAAATGAGTGTAGAGGAAATTCGCGAAACCTTTGAAGGCGATAAATTTGCACCTGAATTTTTAACCGACGAGCAACTGGCGGCAATGGCTGAGCAAGACCTCGCAGTCGCACCTATGGATGTTCAAGCGGATATTCCTGAATGGTGCGTGCCAAGTTTTGAAGCTAATTTTGATCAAGACTGGATTGCTGAGGCGCAAGCTTTTGCCAAACGTCCGTCCTTGGACATGCGTGTGAACACGCTGAAGTCGACCCGTGAAAAAGTATTGAAGCAACTTAAGAATGCCAAGCCTTCCGGCATTGCGCGTAATGGCATGCGTATTACATCGGACGCACCCTTTGCGCGTCAACCAAATATACAAGCAGAAGAAGCCTATCAAAAGGGTCGTTTTGAAATTCAGGACGAGGGTAGCCAGATCGTTGCTGATCTCGTTTTTGCTAGAGCAGGTGAAGCGGTTCTCGATTTTTGTGCAGGTGCAGGCGGCAAGACATTGGCCTTATCTGCAATGATGGAAAACAAAGGTCAGGTACATGCCTATGACGCAGATAAAGCGCGTTTGGCACCAATCTATGAACGCCTTAAACGCGCAGGCACGAGAAATGTACAAGTCCATAGTCCTGATGATGATTTGTCAGCGCTTGCAGGCAAAATGGACAAGGTTGTTGTGGATGCACCTTGTACAGGCACCGGTACATGGCGGCGCAGGCCAGATGCAAAATGGCGTCTTACACAACAAAATTTGGAAGAGCGTCTTCAACAACAAGAAGAAGTTTTAAGTGAAGCAGCGCCTTTCGTTCGGGCCGGTGGCCATTTAATTTATATCACATGCTCCATCTTGCCGGAGGAAAATGAAAACCAAGTTTATGCATTCATGGAAGACAATCCTGAGTTTGAACTTGTTTCTGCAGGCGAGGTTTGGGAAGATTTGTTTGGCTATGATAAAGCGTCCCCTTGGTCATCAGACATGAAAACCGTCACACTGACACCTGCTTCAACCAATACAGATGGGTTCTTTTTTGCGGTGATGGAGCGCGTTAAGCGCTAATTAGCTCTCAAAGTGTGCATTCTGTCACACTTCGAACATTCACCCTTGCAATATCTGGTAGTGCATTTATGGACTAGGATGACTTAAGGGCGTAAGTTTAATAAATGAATGAGTTTTTTACCGAGTTTTGGTCGGACTTCTCAAGACCTGAGAATATTGTTGGCCATATAGCTTATGTTTTGTTGATCGTATCAATGATGATGCGCAACATGAACTGGTTGCGTGCGCTTGCAATTATGGCTGGGGCTATTTCAGCAGTATTCTATTTCACGCTTGGCGATTATGTTTCTATGTTTTGGGAAACGCTTTTTTCGCTTGTAAATCTTGTACAGCTTTTAATCTTGCAAGTTGAGAACCGGCTGGGGCGTCTTAATTCAGAAGAGAAACTATTTGTCAAAACCTGCCTGAACGATGTGGAGCCAGCGCATGCAAAAAGGCTTGTAAAGATCGGGGCATGGACACAAGTTCAATCAGACGCAATTTTGGTAACCGAAGCAACCAGCCCGGATGATCTTAAATTTATTGTAAGCGGTAAGGCGAAAGTTCTGCGCAATGGCAAGCAAATTGGTATGGTTGATAAAGGTGATTTTCTGGGTGAGATGAGTTATCTCACAGGTAAGGACGCTTCTGCCACTGCCATTTCAATATCGCCTGTTCGTTATATCGCTTTTGAGCGTAAGCGATTAAAAGAACACCTTGAGCGCCACCCGGAAGTGCGCCATGCATTAGAAGCAAGTTTTAACCGGAATTTGGTGGAGAAACTTGTAAAAACCAATGACAAAGCAATTATTGAAAATTCAGACAATGGATAAGTGCATATAGCCATTGCTTGCTTATAACTTGTAGATTAAATCTTTTACATGGCTTCAAACTCAATTCTTATCGTTGACTTCGGTTCACAGGTTACTCAGCTTATTGCACGTCGCGTGCGTGAAGCAGGTGTCTATTGTGAAATCGTTCCTTTTAATACCGCAAGTGAGGGCTTTAAACGTATTGCGCCACAAGCCGTTATTTTTTCTGGTGGCCCGGCTTCTGTGATTGATGAAGGCAGCCCGCGCGCACCGCAAGAAATTTTCGAGAGCGGCTTGCCAATCATGGCGATTTGTTATGGCCAGCAAACCTTATGTACGCAGCTTGGCGGCAAGGTTGAAGACGGTCATCATCGTGAGTTTGGTGCAGCTGATATTGAAATCCATAAACAAAGCCCACTATTTGACGGTGTGTGGGAAGTCGGCAGCAAATATCCTGTATGGATGTCGCATGGTGACCGTGTTGAACAATTGCCAGACGGGTTTGAGGTGGTGGCAACTTCGCCCAATGCGCCGTGTGCAATTGCCGTGGATGAGAAACGCAAATACTACACCACGATGTTTCACCCTGAAGTGGTGCATACGCCGGATGGCTCTAAAATCATTGCTAATTTCGTTCACAAGATTGCCGGCCTTACTGGTGATTGGACCATGGCGCGCTATCGCGAGCAAGCAGTTGAAACTATCCGCAAGCAAGTTGGCGATAAACGTGTAATTTGTGGCCTGTCTGGTGGCGTTGATTCTTCCGTTGCAGCACTCTTGATCCACGAAGCAATTGGCGATCAGCTTACCTGTATTTTGGTGGATCATGGGCTGATGCGTATGAATGAAGCAGAAGAAGTGGTTTCGATGTTCCGCGAGCATTACAATATCCCACTAGTGCATGTGGATGCGAGCGATATGTTTATTGGTGAACTTGAGGGCGAGAGCGACCCTGAAGTGAAACGCAAAACCATCGGTAAGTTGTTCATTGATGTGTTCGAGGAAGAAGCCAAGAAACTGGGTGGTGCAGATTTTCTGGCACAAGGCACGCTGTACCCTGATGTTATTGAAAGCGTTTCGTTTACCGGCGGGCCGTCTGTTACGATCAAAAGCCATCACAATGTGGGTGGGTTGCCAGAACGTATGAACATGCAATTGGTCGAGCCATTGCGTGAACTTTTCAAAGATGAAGTGCGTGATCTGGGTCGCGAGCTTGGACTGCCAGATAAATTTGTTGGGCGTCATCCTTTCCCCGGCCCGGGCCTTGCAATCAGATGCCCCGGTGGTATCACGCGTGATAAGCTTGAAATTTTACGCCAGGCAGACGCGATCTATTTGGATGAGATCAGGAATGCTGGTCTATATGATGAAATCTGGCAGGCATTTGCTGTGTTATTACCAGTGCAGACAGTTGGCGTGATGGGCGATGGCCGCACGTATGAATTTGTCTGTGCATTACGGGCGGTTACATCGGTTGATGGCATGACCGCCGACTTTTACCCCTATGACATGAAGTTTCTAGGCAAAGCTGCAACGCGTATTATCAACGAAGTTCGTGGCATTAACCGTGTTGTCTATGATGTAACGTCTAAGCCGCCTGGCACGATTGAATGGGAGTGATGCAGCTTGCTGCAAAAAACAACTGATTGTTGTTTTTAACTTGCGAACGCGCTGAGCCCTAGCGAAACGCAAACCCAGCTGTGAACGCCCGACAGCGACGCCGCTGTAGGGCTGCAAGTGGTGCAGAGAAAAGGAGTCTACTCAGTAAATTCTTCGCGTTTTACAAATACAAGTTCAGAAATATTGCCGTGCTCATATACCCAGGCTTCTTTGTTGTTTTTGTAAAAGCGTCTATCAGGCGGGCACAGGTCTTCATTTAGCTCTGTCGCATCAATAGAAAATTCGTCCATGCCTTGGGCATATTCGCTGGCCATAACGGTCTCGTTCATAGCTTCAAGTAATTTCTTGTCGTCTTCGTTATCGGTGTTCATTTCACGTACTCCATACGAATCGTAAATTTGAACCTATTGTGTCCCTTCTTGGTAAGCACACGGTAAACAAAGGGTAATCAAAGTATTAATATGGATGATTGTCTTTAATGTGGGGCAAGGCTGCCTCCCTTGCGGGAAGCAGCCAGCTCTGGGCACCTCAGGGGCGTTTAGAGGCACCAAGAAGATTTAAAGGTTGCTCTACCGAAGGGGGCATTATCGGTAGAGCAACTCTGCTTCCCCCAGCAATTGAAGCTTCGGAAGCGGTAACTCTCTTGATGATTAAAAGATAACCAATGTGTTTTGGCTTGGCTGTGCTGAAATGCACACGACGGTGTTATTACTTTTGATTTTTATACACAGGCTTGCCTGAAAGTTTATGACAATGCGTGAATGGGGATTTATTCGATAAACGCTTGCGGGCGTCGTTCATGCACTTTAGGTTCATGACAAATTAATTAGCGGAGCCCGCACACGATGTTTCATTCATTTTTTCCGAATCCAAAGCTTTATTTTCTGAGTTCCATAATATGGGCTTGTATCGTGATAGCAATTTGGTTTGCGGGAGTGAACCAGTGGGATGCTGCTTTATCATTCTTTGAAGGCTATGCACCAGCTATCGTTGAAGGCGAGCGCCCACCGTTTATTACCAAAGAAAGATTGTGGGTGTATCTGTATATTGCACTTGCCGGCATCTGTTTTGCAACGGGATGGACTTTTTATACTAAACACAGATGGAAGCGTTGGTCCGTATGGGGCAGTACACTGATTATAATTTGGACTTACTTCGAAGTTCAGGTCTCTGTTTTTAGTAATGATTGGTTCGGTGGGTTTTATGATCTTATTCAGGAGGCAATAGGAAATCCAAATACAGTGCCGCTTGAAGAATTTTTAGGGCAGGTATGGCTTATTATTATTGTTTGGGGTGTACGTATCGTTTCCTTAGTTTTGCTAGGATTTTTCACGTCCCATTATGTGTTCCGTTGGCGTAATGCCATGAATGATTATTACATGCGTCATTGGAGTAGCCTAAGGTTGGTTGAGGGTGCTTCACAGCGTGTACAAGAAGATACAAAAAGATTTGCTGCCATTATGGAAACATTAGGAACGCGTTTTGTTCAATCCATAATGACCTTAATAGCTTTCCTACCCATCTTGTTGGAGCTTTCAACGCATATCACTGAACTGCCGTTCCTTGGAGAAGTAGATAATTCGCTTATATATCTTGCAATTTTTTCTGCTCTGTTTGGTACAGTATTGCTTGCCGCTGTTGGAGTGAAGTTGCCAGGGCTGGAGTTTAATAACCAGAAGGTTGAAGCAGCCTATCGAAAAGAACTTGTTTATGGGGAAGATGATAAGGAACATGCACGCCCTGTATCAGTGAACCAGCTCTTCGGAAATGTAAGGAAAAACTATTTCAGACTTTATTTCCATTATATGTATTTTGACTCTTTTAGATATTTCTATCTTCAAACGTCAAATTTATTGCCGATTATTGCTATGGCGCCTTCTATCGTTTCAGGTGCTATAACGTTTGGGTTGTTCCGTCAGATTAGCGATGCCTTTGACGAGGTTGAAGACTCATTAAAATTTCTCGTTAATTCTTGGAAAACAATTATTGAGCTTATCTCAATTTATAAACGCCTCATTACCTTTGAGACAGTAATCCCTCATGATGCTCAACCTGACGCGGCACTGTCTGATGAAACGCTGGTTGTTACTGAATAATCGACTTCAAGCACACCTGACGCATTTTTCGGCCATCGGATCGATTGCCAATCTTGCGTCAGGAATTTCTTCGCCACATTCAACACAATAGCCATAGTCGCCATCCTTCATACGGCGCTCTGCCATATCAATGCGGGTGAGGTCTAATTGGCGTGTGCGTTCCTGTGCTTCCGCCATTGCTTGTTGTTGCATCGCATCCATACGGGAAAGTCTGCCTACCGCTTGCTGGTCAAGTTCCACCGTATCGCGCGCTTGTTTTGAGATCTCAGAAAGCGAAATCAAATCATCGCGTTTTGCTTGTAATCGCGCTTTTGCCTTTTCAAGATCAATCGTCATGCGTATATTTAAAGGTAGATTGCTATAAATTGCAAAAGGGAAAAGATAAATGGCTTACCTTATACTTGGACTGATTTTGTTTATTGGCATTCATTTTACGCGTATTCTTGTGCCCCAAATACGTGAAAGCGCTATTGTCAAAATAGGCGAGGGGCCGTGGAAAGGTGTGTACACGGTTATTTCCATTCTCGGTATCTATCTTATGGTGCTTGGTTTCCCGGATGTGAAACTTAATTACGCAGAGCTTTATGACCCGCCATCATTCTTAAAACATATCGCGATGTTACTTATTCTTATTAGTTTCATTTTGATGGCCGCTGGCAATTTAAAATCCGGGTACATCAAGGCAAAAATAAAACACCCTATGCTGATTGCAGTTAAAACCTGGGCATTTGCGCATTTGCTTGTGAACGGTGATATGGCAAGCGTAATTCTGTTCGCGAGCATTATTGGCTGGGCGGTATTTTCACTCATTTCTATCAAGAAACGAGGTGGCCAACCACCTGTTGCAAGCTCTTATGTGCCGGATATCATTGCAACGGCAATTGGCGTGATAGCATTCGTTATATTTGCCTTTTATTTGCACCCTTGGCTAATTGGTGTTTCCGTAATTGCATAAGTGACGCACAGGCGTTAAAAGAAGCGGAAATAGCTATCTATTGTGTAGCTCAAATAAGTTAGAACGGAATTTCGGAAAATGTCAGACGAGAGTTTTATCCGCGAAGTTGAAGAAGAACTTCGCAGCGACAAGCTACAATCTTTTTGGAGTAAATATGGCAAGATCATTATTGGTCTTGCGATCGCCATTGTGGTTTTTACAGCTGGCTATCGTTACTGGTTGACCTATACAGATCAAGTTGCAGGCGCATCCGGTGATCGTTTCATTGAGGCGGTAGAGCTTTCAAATGAAAACAAACATGACGAAGCAATCGCGGCACTAGAAAAATTGTCACAAGATGGTCATGGCCAATATCCTGCATTAGCAACCATTCGCCTAGCAGCGGAATTTGCAAAAAAAGGTGATACGCAAAAAGCCATTTCTGCATTTGATTCCATTGCGAATGATACCGGTTTTGATGAAACATTGCGAAATGTGGCGCGCCTTCGTTCGGGGCTTCTTCTGGTTGATAATGGTACGTATGATGAAGTTGCTGACCGGCTTCAACAGATGGCGGCAACTGGACTTGCGTTCAGACATTCTGCGCGTGAGGGTTTAGGCCTTTCAGCTTGGAAGAATAAGCAACATGAAGACGCCTTAAAATGGTTTACCGAAATTAATGCAGATCAAGAAACGCCAAGTGGCATTCGTACTCGCGCTGCAATTATTCTTGAATTACTGGCGGGTATTGGGATTAAGTCCGAAGAAGAGAGCCAAGGTTAGGCGAATTCACGCCACACCATTTTAGAAAGACTATTATGAGTTTCACGGTTGCCATTATTGGAAGACCCAATGTGGGCAAGTCCACGCTTTTCAATCGATTGGTTGGCAAGCGCTTGGCGCTTGTCGATGACACGCCGGGTGTAACGCGTGATCGCCGTTTTGCAGATGGGTCAATCGCACAGCTTGAGTTTCAGGTAATTGATACAGCTGGTCTTGAAGAGGCACATGAAGATAGTCTTGAAGGGCGCATGTGGGAGCAAACGTCTGCTGCAATCGACGAATCGGATGTGTGTTTGTTTCTGATAGATTCGCGTGCAGGCGTGATCGCGGACGACAGAACCTTTGCTCAAATATTGAGAAAAGCACAAAGGCCTGTCGTGCTGGTTGCGAACAAGATGGAAGGCAAGCCGGGTGAGGCGGGCTATTATGATGCATTCGAACTAGGCTTTGGCGAGCCTGTTCCAATTTCTGCTGAACATGGCCAAGGCATGGCTGATCTGCATGATGCGCTTGTCGAAGCTGTTGGTCAGGATGTTGCTTACCCGATTGAAACCGACGAGGACGACGAACAAGCCGCTTCCGAAGAAAGTCGCACGATGAAAGTGGCTGTTGTGGGAAGGCCAAATGCAGGCAAGTCCACACTTATCAATCAGATGGTGGGAAGTGAAAGGCTGCTCACCGGGCCTGAGGCTGGCATCACGCGCGATTCTATTTCTGTTGATTGGGAATGGGAAGGACGCACGATCAAACTTTATGACACGGCTGGCATGCGCAAAAAAGCCAAGGTTCAGCAAAAGCTTGAAAAGCTATCCGTGTCTGACGGTATCCGTGCCATGCAATTCGCGGAAGTTGTGATTGTGGTGCTTGATGTAACAATCCCGTTTGAAAAGCAGGATGTGCAGATTATTGATCTCATCATTCGTGAAGGTCGCGCACCAGTGATCGCACTGAATAAATGGGATTTGATCGATGACCGGCAGGAAGTTTTGAAAGAGCTTCTTTTGCAAGCGCAGGAACATATTTCTCAAATCAAGGGTTTGAAGGTTATTCCAATCTCTGGCGAGACAGGTGAAAATCTTGATAAGCTGATGAACGCAGTGCTTGAAGTGCATCAAGCATGGAACCGTCGCATTCCTACATCTCCACTTAATAGATGGTTGGAAGGCGTTCAATATCATCACCCGCCGCCTGCGGTTGCAGGACGCCGTATTAAGCTTAGATATGTGACACAGGCTAAAAGCCGCCCGCCAACATTCTCGGTTTCGTGTTCACGTCCGGAGGCCTTGCCAGAATCGTATACGCGGTATCTGGTAAACTCCATTCGCAAAGAGTTTGACCTCGATGCAACACCCATTCGCATGTATATGCGCAAAGGTGAGAACCCTTATGCGGGCAAGAAGAAACGCAATAATTGATATTCATTTGCGCCTGAGCATTATTCATTTCCCGTAAATTTACACACTGATTCGCAAGGAGTGAACCGCTATCGTGGTTAACAATTTGATACGATTTTGATCTGTTTAACCCAAAATTAAGGTTAACCGATTATGTTGATCCAAGATCATGGGGATCGACCAGTATTTTTAATTTGCGAATGGGCTAATAGTTCTGCCTTTTTTCGCAACTAGAAACCCAGAGTGGAGTTTTGTTTTGCGTAGCACTCAGAATAAGGGCAACACAGTTGCCTCTAAAGTTACATATGCAGTTTTCTTGAGCGGCCTTGCGGCATCAGTTTTTGCATTTAATACAGCACCCATTGCAAATCAGGACATAGCAACACTTGTTGGCCATAAGGGCGGTAGTGATTGGCTCGTGCATCTGAAAAACCAACCTGGTCAGTCTATCGCGCATAACGCATCTGTTAGTGGCAGCAATTCACTTGCTCAAGTGGGCATTGATGAAACGACAACAGGTAGCATTGCAGTTAGCACTGAGATTAAAAAGGGTACAATACCGCAGCGTATCAACCAAGCTGCCAAAGGCCCGCGCGTTGTTCAATCAACAGCTGCCCAACCACCAAAAGATTTTAATGCAGGTTCCGTACTTGAACGTCACAGCATGTTTGACCCGCTTGATCAGGGCAAACAGCAAGCACTTGCATTTGTGAAGCCAAAAACAAACAAGGCGGCCCTTCAAGTAGCCTCTCTTTTTCATCGTAAGAAAAAAGAACCTGTGACGGTTGTAAAAGATCTGCCGGTTATGGTTGCAAGCTTGGTAAAAGAATCTACATCGAATATTCGCGCCTATGCACCTGAGCCTGAAGTAAAGCATTCTCCATTTAGCGCCGTGCTTGTAAAGCCAAAGGTGACAAAGCGCGTCCCTAAACTGCATAAGAAAGATCACAAATGGGCTGCTGACCCACTGCCTAAAAATTCATTCTCAAGACGTCAGCAACGTTGCTTGGCTGAAGGCATTTATTTTGAAGCACGCGGTGAGCCGGTTAGAGGACAAGCGGCAGTTTCTCAAGTTATCTTAAATCGTGTCCGTAATCCGCATTATCCAAATTCAATTTGCGGTGTCGTTTATCAAAACAAACATTGGTATAACCGTTGCCAGTTCTCATTTGCTTGTGATCGCATCAAAGACCGTATCAATGATAAGAAACGTTTTGAAACTGCCAAATATGTGGCGCGTGAAACAACACATAACCGCATATGGTTAAAACAGGTTGGATCATCAACCCATTACCACGCAACTTATGTAAATCCACGCTGGGCAAAAACCATGAAACGCGTTGGTAAAATCGGCCTTCATATTTTCTACCGGACTTACAATGGCGGGTGGTCCTAAGCCACACTTGCTCTAAGCTAAAAACGCTTTAAGTTCGCAGATTCTTTGAAAAGCCTTGTGACCGGATTGTCGCAGGGCCTTTTTCTTTGTCTATTTTCATTAAAATCAATGGCTTAACGTTTGAAACGATTGCTTGACAGCGTAAGGGTGCAAAACTATGTTGTGCGCATCTTTGTAAAGGCATTGGATGCGCGTATTTGCGTCTATTTTTCTGCTTTGAAATCAGCTTTATTAATGCTGTTTATGCACCAACTCATACGATTGTATTAGTTGCTAAAACAGTCTAAATAATGGCATGACCAGAAACAGAAATACATTTGATACCAGTGACAAGGATAACCTGGAAAACCGGCTGAATGATATTAATAAACGTCTTGGGCGTGAAACTATCAGCAAAGCCAGTGAAAGTTCCAATGAGCCGCAAAAGGCAAACATGGGGGCTGCATTCCAAATGTCGACCGAGTTTATAGCGGCGATATTGGTGGGAGCAGCGATTGGTTACGGGCTGGATTGGCTAGTCGGTACAAAACCATGGGGGTTAATTGGGTTCGTAATGCTCGGGTTCGTTGCAGGTGTGATGAATGTGTTGAGAGCGTCTGGTGAACTTTCAGGTCCTGTGGATTTATCCCAATCCGGTTCGCAAGACGGGTTGGACAAAGAATAAAGATTGTCATTCATTTTGAATGATTGTTTGAGAAACGTATGAAGGAATAAACTGTGGCAAACGACCCAATTTCCCAGTTCGCGATTAAAGAATACATTCCACTAGCAATTGATGGTGTGAATATTTCTTTCACAAATTCATCATTGTTTATGGTTGCAACGACACTTCTTACAACCGGTTTGTTTTTGTGGTCGACAAGTGGCCGTGGTCTTGTGCCATCTAGAGCGCAGTCTTTTGCAGAAATGACATATGAATTTGTGGCGGGAATGTTGCGAGATTCGGCAGGGTCCGAAGGGATGAAGTTTTTCCCGCTCGTGTTTACGCTCTTTCTTTTCATTCTCATGGCTAACATGCTTGGCATGTTCCCTTACTTCTTTACCGTAACCAGTCATGTGATTGTCACGGTAGCACTTGCATTGCTTGTCTTTGGCACCGTCCTTCTAGTCGGACTTTTCAAGCATGGCTTTGGCTTCTTTAAATTATTCGTTCCAAGTGGCGTTCCGCTAGCGATTATGCCGGCAGTTATCTTGATTGAGATCATTTCATTTCTTTCACGCCCACTTAGCCATTCAATTCGTCTCTTCGCGAATATGTTGGCGGGGCACATTACCTTGAAAGTGTTTGCAGGATTTGTCGTGTCACTTGGCGCTTATGGCGTTGTTGGAGTTGCAGGTGCAATTTTGCCGCTACTAATGACCATCGGCCTAACGGCGTTGGAATTTCTGGTTGCATTCCTACAAGCTTACGTATTTACCATGCTTACATGCATGTATTTAAATGATGCCCTTCATCCTGGGCACTAAGACTGAATTACTAATTGCATATCCATAAAGGAGTTATCAAAATGGAAGCAGAAGCAGCAAAACTCATCGGTGCAGGCCTAGCGGCTATCGGCACAGGCGCAGCAGCAATCGGCGTTGGCAACCTATTCGGCCAGTTCCTACAAGGCGCACTTCGCAACCCTTCAGCTGCAGATGGCCAGTTCGGCCGTTTGATCTTCGGCTTTGCGGTGACAGAAGCGCTTGGCATTTTCGCACTTCTAATCGCATTCCTACTTCTCTTCACATAAGACTTTGAAACATTTGCAGGGTGAATTTTTCATCCTGCGATAATTTCTTTTCTTGTAACTTTAGTGGAGTGGACGAATGTTCATCACTCAAGCAATAGCTGCAGAAGGTAGTGAAGCTAGCGGAGTTTTTCCGCCATTTGACCCGACATATTTCGCGTCTCAGCTACTTTGGCTATTTATAACATTTGGCTTTTTGTATTTTGTCATGAGCCGGGTCATCATACCGCGTATCGCAAGTATTCTTGAGGTTCGCCATGATAGAATTTCCCGAGACCTTGATGAGACGCAAAGATTGAAAGCAGAAGCAGACGCTGCTCATGCTGCTTATGAGCATGAATTGGCAGAAGCAAAGTCTAATGCGACTTCAATTGCACTTGAAGCAACTGAAAAAGTGAAATCAGAAGCAGCTACAGCTCGTGAAAAGGTTGAAGCAGATCTTTCTGAAAAGCTAATGCAAGCTGAAAGCCGTATCGCAGACATCAAAGCGAAAGCGCTTGGTGAAGTTGGTACGATCGCGCAAGATACCACTCAGGTAATTGTGTCCGAGTTAATCGGTGGTAAGCTTACCAAGGCTGAAATCGCAAAAGCCATTGCGGCAGCGAAATAGGGAGAATTACAATGGATGCTACCTTTTTCTCACTTGTTGGCCTGATCATCTTTCTTGGTCTTGTTGTGTATCTAAAGGTTCCTGGCATGGTTGCCAAAAACCTTGACGAGCGCGGCACGAAAGTTCGCGATGAACTTGAAGAAGCGCGCAAGCTTCGCGAAGAAGCCCAGGCACTCCTTGCTGAATATCAACTAAAGCGTAAAGATGCTGAAACAGAAGCTCAAGAGATTGTCGCTGCTGCAAAGCGTGAAGCTGACGCTTTCTCTAAAGATGCTGCACGTAAGACAGAAGATTTTGTCAAACGCCGTACAGCACTTGCTGAGCAGAAAATCGAGCAGGCAGAAGCATCTGCACTTGCTGAAGTTAAGGCTTCTGCTGTTGAAGTTGCCATGTCTGCTGCCGAGCAAATCATTGCTGGTAAGATGACCGGCAAACCTGCAAGCGATCTTATTTCAAGTTCAATCAAGGAAGTGAAGGCAAAGCTTAACTAAGCAAGCCAAAATATTCTAAGAAATTCAAGGGCGGTTTATCCGCCCTTTTTTTGTTGCTCATTCAACCATTTGTTTGATAGGTGAGAAACTTCTGCGATGGATTGCACAAGGGCCATGCGCTGCAATGGCGTCACGGTGTTTTTTGGAGCCATAGCCTTTATGACCGGCAAACCCATATCGAGGGTAAAGTTGGTCTGCTTCAATCATCATCCTATCGCGAACAACTTTTGCAATGATGGACGCAGCAGCAATTGATACGGAGCGTGCATCTCCTTTTACCAATGCTTCGCCAATGCCAATGAGTTTTGTCGGAATATCTCTTCCATCAATGAGCGCATGGTCAGCCTTCACAGCTAAATTTTGTATAGATTTGGTCATGGCAAGTAGTGCTGCTTCACGAATGTTTATCTCATCAATCGTTGCTGCACTTAAACTTGTCCAAGAGACATGCGCTTGAAGTAAGATTTGATCAAAAAGCGTTTCGCGTTTTTTCTCTGTAAGTTTTTTAGAATCATTAAGGCCATCAGGAATGTTGTCTGGATCAAGAATGACGGCCGCCGCAACAACCGGTCCCGCAAGGGGGCCGCGCCCGGCTTCATCCACACCTGCAATAAATTGCTTCCCTCTATGTATAAGACGCTGCTCATGGCTAAAGTCAGGAGCGGATGGAAGTGTGTCAGCGAAGAGAGAATCAGGCTTTTGCATATCTATTTATAGACGCTGATTTATAGGTGTGAAAAGCCCGACCGGTGGGATTGGGTTGTGGTGAATACCGGTCGGGTTCTTCATATACAGGCAAGCCTGTATGGGGAACTAAAATAAACTAAGTTGATCACCAATGGTGCTCGGAGGTTTAAACAGGTTTTTGCGCAACCGAGTTGTTCGTTGATTGAGATTATGTTTCTTGCACGCAATTTCAAATCGACGTTTGATCTGCCAAGCGTAAGGCCCATCACCTCGTAGCCGCATACCATATTGTGCATCATAATCTTTACCGCCACGCATGGAGCGCATTAGGTTCATGACATGTCGATATCGATCAGGGTAATGGGTGAGCAACCACTCGCGAAATAGCGGGCTTACCTCATGCGGCAGGCGCAACAAAACATACCCTGCTTGTGTTGCGCCTGCCGCGGCGGCATTATCCAAGATGCGTTCAATCTCATGGTCATTAAGGGCCGGGATAACAGGTGCCACCATAACCGATACTGGAATGCCAGCCTGAGATAGTTCTTTTAAGGTCTTGAGTCGTAGCCCTGGCGTAGAAGCACGAGGTTCCATAGTGCGTGCAAGTTTGCGGTCTAACGTGGTGACGGAGATTGCAACTTTGGCGAGGCCTTTTGACGCCATGCGCGCGAGAAGTTTCTTATCACGTAAGACAAGTGAGGACTTTGTTACAATCGTGACAGGATGATCCGTTGCTTCCAATGTTTCAAGAATTTCGCGCGTAATACGCCATTGTTTTTCGATAGGCTGGTAGGGGTCTGTATTGGTCCCGAGGGCAATGGTCGAAGGCTTGTAATTCTTCTTGGCTAATTCTTTTTCTAGCAGCTTCGCCGCATTGGGTTTCGCATAAAGATTGGTTTCAAAATCAATTCCAGCTGAAAGCCCCATATAGCTATGTGTTGGGCGGGCAAAACAATAGATACATCCATGCTCACACCCGCGAAAGGGGTTGATCGAGCGCTCAAAAGGTATGTCAGGCGAATCATTCTTACTGATAATTGTTTTTGGGTTTTCAATCTGCACTTTTGTTTTAAGCGGCGGCAATTCATCCAGTGTTTGCCAGCCATCATCCACCACATGTCGTGTCTGCTTTTCAAAACGTCCTGATGGATTAAGCGTTGCGCCACGTCCACGGTGCGTTGCCTCAATGCTTGGGTCGCGCCGATCTACAATAATACTGTCTGCCATGAACGCATCATGGGCAGTTATCATTTTTGGATTTGCAGATTGCGGCATATATATTCTTCTTTCTTGCTAAGAAAATATTCCTAACATTAGAAAAAGAACAAATCAAGAACAAAAATATATTTTATGAGCTGCGTTTTAAATGCTCATCCAGCCTTGGCATGATTTCCACAAAGTTACAGGGCATGTGACGGTAATCAAGTTGCTTGACTAAAATACCATCCCACCCATCTTTGCATGCCCCCGGAGAGCCAGGGAGGCAGAATATAAACGTAGCACCAGCAACACCTGCTGTAGCACGAGATTGGATGGTGGAGGTGCCAATCTTGTCATACGAAATTCGGTGGAAGACTTCAGAAAAACCGTCCATGCGTTTTTCAAATAAAGGTTCAATCGCGTCTGGTGTTACATCCCGCCCGGTAAAGCCTGTGCCGCCTGTGGTGATTACCACATCAATTGTTTCATCTTTAATCCACTGCTTAACTTGCGCTTGAATGGCTGGAATATCGTCCGTAACAATTTGCCGGTCTATGAGTTTATGTCCCGCGGCCTGAACGCGATCAGCCAATGTCTTGCCCGATTTGTCTTCATCCAGTGAACGGGTATCCGACACAGTAAGCACAGCAATACCGATGGGAATAAATGGACGATTTTCATCAATGCGTGACATTACATTTCTCCTTCAAGCAATCTTAGGAGGCAAGTGTGGTTGTGGCAATAGACCACCAGTTGGGATGGTGCGATGAAATATTTACACGTGCAGTTTCTGCTTCAACAGCGGCATCAAAAATTGCAAAACAAGTCGCACCCGAACCACTCATCCGTGCAAATAGTGGGTTTTGTTTTTCAAGCATATCC